>JBDTNW010000178.1:0-4368 GCA_039933575.1 Pseudolysinimonas sp.
GGCAACCCGTCGAGCGTGACGCTCTGGTGGTCGTGCGCGTCGGGATGCTTGAGCGCGATCATGCTCGGCGACCTCGGCGAGGAGGCCCAGTTGCGCATGACGGGCTCGGCACATCCGGGGAGAGTGGATGTCGTCAAGGTCGCGCATCACGGTTCAGCCGACCAGTCCCCAGCCCTCTACGAACGGCTTCAGGCGACGATCGGCCTGATCGGGGTCGGTGCCGACAACACCTACGGTCATCCGACGGATCGGGCGCTCGGCATCCTGGCGTCGACCGGCACGACAGCGTTGCGCACCGACCTCAACGGGCTGATCCTCGTTGCGCCCGGGACCGATGGGATCGACGTCTGGACGGCGCGTTAGGGTTGCAGCGATGGCGACAACTCCCTCCCGCGGTCGAGCGCTTCCCGCGCGATCTGCGATTCCGCAACTGCCGTGGGACCAGGTACGCCCTGCGCCTGTTGTACTCGTCACGGGTTCCGAGACCGTGCTCGGCGACCGCGCCATCCGGCTGCTGCGCGACATCCTGCGCGCCGAAGATCCGAGCCTCGAAGTACACGACATCGATGCCGGCGCCTACTCCCCAGGAGAGTTGCTGACCCTCGCGAGCCCGAGCCTGTTCGCCGAACCCCGGTTTCTGCGGGTTGAGGGCGCCGAGAAGATGACGGATGCCTTCCTCGAGGAGACTCTCGCCTACATCCAAAATCCGGCCGACGAAACATATCTCGTCATCCGCCACACCAGCGGGGTGCGCGGCAAGAAGTTGCTCGACGCGATCCGCGCGGGAACCGGCGGTGGCATCGAGGTCGTCTGTGCCGAACTGAAACGCGACAGTGACAAGCAGGATTTCGTGGCGGCTGAGTTCGCCGCCGCACGGCGACGGATCACGGGCGGTGCCCTGCGCGCTCTGGTGACGGCATTCTCCGACGACCTGGCCGAACTCGCGGCGGCGTGCCTGCAGTTGCTCGCCGATACTCCCGACGAGATCACCGAAGAGATTGTCGCGAAATACTACGGCGGACGCGTCGAGACGACAGCCTTCGCGGTAGCGGATGCCGCCATCGCCGGACACTACGGCGAGGCCCTCGGGTTGCTGCGCCATGCTCTCGCCTCGGGCGCAGACCCGGTGCCGATCGTCGCCGCCTTCGCGAGCAAGATCCGCACGATGGCCAAACTTGCCGGCCAACGGGGCTCGTCGAACGACCTGGCCCAACGGTTCGGCCTGGCGCCCTGGCAGGTTGACCGCGCGAAGCGCGACCTTCAGGGCTGGACGGATGCGGGCCTCGGTCGAGCGATCCAACTGCTCGCCGAAGCCGACACTCAGGTCAAGGGCGGCGGTCGAGACCCGGTCTACGCGCTCGAAGTCGTCGTCGCGCAGCTCAGCGACCGATCGCGACGTTGAAGGTCGGTACGCTGGTGATGACTGCGATTGCGCTGAGAACGGGCTTGTGAATGGCAAAACAGATTCGCTTGAATCTCATTTTCCACACGTCGGGCAGACATGATGCCGGTTGGAAATCGTTCGAGGACGCGACCACTCTGGTCGACGATATCGACCACCAAATTGCCTACGCAAAACTTGCCGAAGAGACCAAGTTCGATGCAATTTTCCTCCCGGACACCCACGCGGTGCTCGGAAGCAGTTTTCTTCGCAAGCCCCGGCGGGGACTGGATCCCGTTGTACTTCTCGCGGCGATCGCCCGCGAGACTGAGCATCTCGGCCTGATTTCTACGGCGTCGTCCCTGATCGGCCACCCGTATGTCGTGGCGCGAACTATTGCCACCCTTAACCACATCAGCAAGGGTCGGGCCGGCTGGAACATTGTGACCAGTCAAGAGGATCAGGCGCTGGAAGCGGTGGGGGTGCCGTTGAGCGAGAAGCTGGATCGCGCAACGAGATATGAGCGAGCAGCGGAATTCGTCGAAATCGTCACCGCGCTGTGGGATTCGCTTCCGAAGGAAGCCATCACCTCGGATAAGGACAACGACGTCTACATCGACACGGCTCTGACGCGACCGGTCAATTTCGAAGGCAAGCACTACCGCTCGAGCGGGGTTCTGCAGCTCACCGGCCGATACGAGGGAGATCGCCCGGTGCTCTTTCAGGCGGGCGTGTCACCGCAGAGCCGCGAGTTCGGGGCGAAATATGCCGACGTGCTGTTCACCTCGCAGCCGGATGTCGAACACGACCGAAAGTTCTACGCCGAGGCCAAGGCGCATGCGGCCAAGTTCGGTCGCAATCCCGACCACCTCATCGTGCTGCCGGGTCTGTACGCGGTCGTCAGTGAAAGTGAGGCGGCCGCGCGCAAGCGAAAGGCTGAGTTCGACGAACTGATGCCCCTCAATTTCTTGGTGAACAATCTCGCCAAGCAACTGGGGTTGCCGGTCGAAGAGCTCGATCCGAACAAGCCGCTGCCCTTCGAACTGTTCGACACAATCCCCACAGATGACGAGGTCATCAACTACCGACGCGAAGAGATCGGGGGCGTCGCGAAGGCGAATGGCTTCACGGTCAAAGAGTTGGTTCACCACAACCTCAATCGCGGGCAGCGGGCAATCTTCGGTACACCGGAACAGATCGCCGACAAGATCATTGAGTGGGTGGACACCGACGTCGCCGACGGGTTCAACATCAATATCGACGTTCAACCGGATGGCGTCGCGAGATTCAAGGATGTCATCACCGAACTTCAGAACCGCGGTCGCTACCGAACCGAGTACGAGTACCGGAGCTTCCGGGCCAACTACGGGTTGCCCAGTAGCGAGACCGGCTAGTTCGTGACGGCGAAGAGAGAGCGCCGGCCGCGATGAGTATCGAGATCCGGGTTTTCGAGCCTGCCCAGGCCGATGCTGTCATCACGCTGTGGACCGAGTGCGGGCTGCTGCGACCGTGGAACGATCCGCGACGGGACATCCGGCGTAAGACGGCGGTACAGCCCGAGTTGTTCCTGGTGGCCTACGACGGCGACGAGCTCGTGGGAGCCGGGATGGCTGGATATGACGGGCATCGCGGCACGATCAACTATCTGGCAGTGTCACAGCACCATCGCAGCGCCGGGATCGGTCGGCAACTCATGGCCGAGTTCGAGACGCGGCTCGAGGCGCTCGGCTGTCCGAAGGTCAACCTCCAAGTGCGCGGCGACAACGCGGATGTGCTCGCGTTCTATCGGCGGCTCGGCTACCAGGTCGACGACGTGGTGTCACTGGGAAAACGGATCATCTCCGACGAATAGCGTCCGGTCGCCGATCCCCAGGAACGACGAAAGACCTCGTCCTGCAGGAACGAGGCCTTCGAAGTAGGAGCGTTGCTTAGCTCAGCGCGGCGACGCTCTTCGCGATCGCCGACTTGCGGTTGGCGGCGTTGTTCTCGTGGATGACGCCCTTGCTGACGGCCTTGTCGAGCTTCTTGGTCGCGACGCCGAGGGCCAGGGCGGCCTTCTTCTTGTCGCCGGCGACGATGGCCTCGCGAGTGGCGCGGATGGCGGTCTTGAGTTCGCTCTTGACGGCCTTGTTGCGGTCCTGAGCCTTCTTGTTGGTGCCGATGCGCTTGATCTGCGACTTGATGTTAGCCATGAGTGTCTTTCGGTTCGATCTCGGAAGGTTGCCTACCCAGAGCGCCTGCGTTGTCATCAACGCCGGGGGTGCTTCCGGATGAATCGCGTGGGAGGAAAGTCCACGCGGAAACCAAGGGGCTACGTTACCGGAATCCGGCCAGCCGGGCAACGCGGGAGGCAGTCCGGAGTTTCGATCGGGGGGTTTGCCCCATGTCAGGATGGCCCGCGTTTTCGTACGGTCGAGACATGACCATCACTGACGCACCCGCAACCGCGACTTCGACCGCGCCGACTGCAACCACCGCATCCTCGGGCAACACGTACAGCGTCATTGGCCTCGTGCTGTCAATCGTGTCGATCCCGCTCGGGATGGCTCCGCTGGCCGTGGCCGGCATTGTGCTCGGATTCCTCGGCCGCACGAAAGAGCCTGCCGCGATCACTACCGCCAACTGGGCCATCGTCGCCGGGCTCTTCTCACTGTTCGGCTGGATGTTGTTCGCCGTGCTCGGCGTCGTGCTCTTCGCGCCGTTTGCCTTCACCGCGTGGGCCGTCAGCGGGTTCTGACCCGCCGGGTTGACCCTCGGCCTGTGCGCCGATGGCACCACGGCGTGCATGAAACAATGGGCAGTCATGTCTCCCCGCGCCGCGAAGCCTCTCGAGCCGGCCGCAACCGACCCCTCGCTCCTGCGCAACTTCTGCATCATCGCCCACATCGATCATGGCAAGTCGACTCTGGCCGACCGGATGTTGGGCATCACGGGCATCGTCAGCGACCGTGACATGCGCGCGCAGTACCTCGACCGCATGGACATCG
>JBDTNW010000179.1:0-4357 GCA_039933575.1 Pseudolysinimonas sp.
CTGGTTGCGGATCGAGGTCGATGCGCAACTGGTCGGGGTTGTCGGTGTTACCCGACCGCGACGGCCACGGGTGGAAGACGATCGTGTTCATCTGCACGGCCCACACAATTCCGGCCGCCTCGTCAAGCACCAGCAGTGGATGCGATCGGGCGCTCGGAAAGATAACCGGCACCGACCGCAGATAGTCAGGGGCACCCTTCGGCGGGTTCTTCGAGAAGAAGCTCTCTCCCTCGACGCCGTCCGAGTACCGCTCGAGGGCGACCGGGCGGTCGCCATTCGCGGCGAGGAAAGCCTCGGCAACGGCGATCGCGTACTTCGCGAGGTCGAGCTTGGTGATGCCGACCTGCGGAAAGAGCACCCGGTCGGGGCTCGAGACCCGCACCTCCCGAACGCCAAAAGGACCGGGAACCTCCAGGATGACCGTGTCGGCCGCCATCAGGCTGCCGGTGCCCCGCTGATGTTCACGAGCCACGAGACGCCGAATCTGTCGTCGAGCATCCCGAAGCTGTCGCCCCACGGCGCAAGGGTGAGTGGCTCGGTGATTGTGGCACCGGCCGACAGTTTGTCCCAGTAGCCGTGCAGTTCCGCATCCGCGTCGCCACTCAACGACACCGAGAAGTTTGAAAACGAGCTGCCGGGGGCTGAATCCATGTGGCTCGGGATGTCGGCACCCATCAGATTGAACCCGCTCGGTGTCACGAGCTGCGCGTGCATGATCAGGCCCTTGTCGGCATCCGCGACCTCCGCGCCGAGGTCGGCGAAGGTGCTCAGCGTGAGATCTCCCCCGAAGACCGATTCGTAGAAGGTCATCGCCTCGCGGGCCGTGCCACGGAAGTTCAGGTAGGGATTCAGAATCGCGCTCATAGGCCGATTATCGTCCGGCACCTCCGACACGGCTAGGAGCGCGGGCGATCGGGATGCCGGTCTCAAGCAACTCGAGTTGACAATCTTGATTAGTCAACTTATGTTGCTCATATGACTCCCACCGCACCACCGCCGCTCGGCGGTCCCGCCGACGGCCTCGCTGCCGTCGTGGCGCTGAGGGAACTCGCCGACCGCCTCGAAGACGCCCAGGTGGAGCTCGCGCTCCGCGAGGGATGGTCGTGGCCACAAGTCGCGCAGGCTCTCGGTGTCACCCGGCAGGCCGTCCACAAGAAACACCTGGCTCGGCTCGCCGATGCCGGGATCGAGATGCGGAGACGCTCATGAGTGGCCACCAGGGACGATCCCTTCAAGACCGTCAGAACCAAGGACGCGACCTCCGCGCCCTGGTCGAGGCCGCAAACGACGTCGCCGCACGGCGCGCTGCCAGCGCCCTCGAACCCGAGCACCTGCTGATCGCGATGACGTCCGACAACCGCAGCCGCGGCGGCGAGTTCCTCATCGAGGCCGGGCTCACGGCCGAAAAGGTCGAGCAGATGCTCGACGCCGAACGAGCACGTAGCCTCGGTGCCGCCGGGGTCGGCACGTTCTCCGCCACCGACCTCATCGCGACACCCCGCAGGACCCGGCCGAAGATCGCCCGCACCTCGCGAGAAGCCTTCGACCGCGGCTTCCGGATCGGCGGCCACGACCGCCAAACCAGCACACTCAACCTCGTCGTCGGGATTCTGATGCCCGACCTCGGAACCGTCGCCCGCATGTTCGAAATCGCGGGACTCGACCGTCACCAACTCCTCGGTCGCGCAACAGCCGAGGTTGCGAAAGGAAAGCACCGATGACCCTTCCCACGCTCGCCGTTGAGGCGACCGGACTCGTCAAAACCTTCGGCGACCAGCGCGCCGTCGATGGAATCGACCTGCACGTCACGGCGGGCACCGTCTACGGGGTGCTAGGCCCGAACGGCGCGGGCAAGACCACCGTGATTCGGATGCTCGCCACACTCCTGAAACTCGACGGCGGATCAGCTCGCATCTTCGGACACGACGTCGTCAAAGAACCGCAGATCGTGCGCCAACTGATTGGCGTGACCGGTCAATACGCATCGGTCGATGAAACCCTCTCAGCGACCGAGAACCTCATGATCTTCGCCCGACTCCTGGGCTACAGCGGAAGCGCCGCGCGCAAGAAGTCCGCCGAGCTGCTCGAGGAATTCGGTCTCACCGAGGCCTCACGTAAACCGCTGAAGAACTTCTCCGGTGGGATGCGACGACGTCTCGACCTCGCTGCGAGCCTGCTCGCCTCTCCCCCGCTGATCTTCCTCGACGAGCCCACGACGGGTCTCGACCCGCGAACGCGGCTGCAGATGTGGGATACCGTTCGGCGCCTGGTCGCCGGCGGCAGCACCGTGCTGCTCACGACGCAGTACCTCGACGAGGCCGACCAGCTCGCCGATCGCATCGCCGTGATCGATCTCGGCAAGGTCGTCGCCGAAGGAACCGCCGACGAGTTGAAGGCATCGGTGGGCACCTCGTCGCTGCACGTCACCCTGACCAATGAGGCCGACCTCGACGAAGCGACCAGGGCGCTCGCTCGGGTCTTGGGATCCACGCCGGTCGTCTCGGGCGTGCGCCTCACCGCGCCGCTCACGGACGCGGACCGTGTCGCCGACCTGCTGATCGACTTGCGTACGGCCGGCATCCATCTCACCGAATTCAGCGTGAGCAAACCCTCCCTCGACGAGGTGTTCCTGGCCCTGACCGGCCACGGGGTCGAGAACGACGACAGCTCTGAAGACCAGAAAGAGATCGCAGCATGACCACCGCCGCTCTCGCGCCGACGCGCGAACTCAAGAACCACGTTTCGCTCATCGACACCGTGAGGCAGTCCCTCACGATGGCGCGTCGCGGGCTTCTCAAGATCAAGCGCACCCCTGAACAGCTGTTCGATGTGACGCTTCAGCCGATCATCTTCACGCTGCTGTTCACGTATATCTTCGGCGGCGCGATCTCGGGAGACGTGGCCAGCTACCTGCCCTACTTCATTCCCGGCATCCTCGTGCAGACCGTGATTACGACATCCCTCGTCACCGGCGTCCAGTTGCGCGAAGACATGGGCAAGGGCGTCTTCGACCGGTTCCGAAGTCTGCCGATCGCCCGCATCGCGCCGCTCGCCGGAGCCCTGCTGGCCGATGTCGTGCGCTACGCGATCGCGACCGTGCTGACCTTCGCGATGGGGATCCTGATCGGCTACCGCCCCGGCGGCGGCGTGCTGGGGGTGCTGGCTGCCAGCGTGCTGGTAATCGGCACCGCGTGGGCACTGTCCTGGATCTTCGCGTTTTTCGGAGTGATCGCCCGCACGGCGAGCAGCGTGCAGGGCATCTCGTTGCTCATCCTGTTCCCGCTGACGTTCCTGTCGAATATCTTCGTGCCGGTCGATACGCTTCCGGACTGGCTCAAGTTCATCGTGAGCATCAACCCGGTCTCGTATCTCGTCACCGCCGCGCGCGACCTGTCGAACACCGGGGGCGTCGGGATCGAAGTCGTCTGGGCGATCCTCGGCGCGCTCATCGTCGTGCTGATCTTCGCGCCGCTGACGGTTCGGGCCTACATGCGTCGCACCTGATCCGCAGTCGCCGACTCAGGCACGCGAACCGTATGACAGCATGGCGGGCATGACTGACCGCCTGATGCTGCTCGACACGGCGGGAATCTACTTCCGCGCGTTCTACGGAGTGCCTGACACGGTCACCGCACCTGACGGCACTGTGGTCAATGCGGTTCGCGGCACCCTCGACATCATCGCGCGCCTGGTCGGACAGTTTCAGCCGACCCACCTCATTGCCTGCTGGGACAACGACTGGCGCCCGCAGTGGCGGGTGGACCTCATCCCGTCGTACAAGTCCCACCGAGTCGCCGCGGAGATCGAGGTGGGGCCGGATGTCGAGGTGGTTCCCGACCCGCTGAGCGTGCAGGTACCGCTCATCGCCGAGGCACTCGGGTTGCTCGGCATCCCGATCGTCGGAGCGGCTGAGCACGAAGCCGACGACGTCATTGGAACCTTGGCCTCGACGGCCGATCTACCGGTGGATGTCGTCACCGGCGACCGCGACCTCTTCCAGCTCGTCGACGACTCGCGAGGCGTGCGGGTGATCTACACCGGCCGCGGGATGGCGAACCTCGAGATCTTGGACGACGCGGCGGTCGAAACAAAGTACGGAGTCACGCCGCGCCAGTATGCGGATTTCGCCACAATGCGGGGCGACGCCTCCGACGGCCTTCCCGGAGTCGCTGGCGTGGGCGAGAAGACTGCGGCGGGACTGCTGCGCGAGTTTGGCGACCTCGACAGGATCATTGCCGCCGCGGCCGACCCCGCTACCGCCCTATCGCCGAGCGTGCGGGCGAAGCTGCTCGCGGCATCCGACTACCTGACGGTCGCGCCGACGGTAGTGGAAGTCGTGCGAACTCTCGACTTACCC
>JBDTNW010000180.1:0-4355 GCA_039933575.1 Pseudolysinimonas sp.
CGGCCGCGTCGGTCTTGTTCGCGTGACGGTGTGCGACGTCGCGGTAGCTCCACGAAATGAGCGCCAGAAGGGCGAAGATGATGGCAACGATCAGCGGGAAACCCCAGGCAGGGAGCACAAGTTGGGCGAGCTCCTCAGGAGCGTCGATCGCAAGCAAGGTGGGTAGCATCATCATTCCTCCGGGATCAGCCTAGCCGCGGCGAACTGCGACCGCGTTCAGCTTCGGACCTGACCGCTGCCGCGCACGATCCACTTGGTACTGGTCAGTTCGGGCAATCCCATCGGACCACGCGCATGCAGTTTCTGGGTCGAGATCCCGACTTCGGCGCCGAACCCGAACTCGCCGCCATCGGTGAACCGCGTGCTGGCGTTCACCATCACGACGGCCGAGTCGACCTCGGCGAGGAACCGCTCGGCGCGAGCGAGATCGTTGGTGACAATCGACTCGGTGTGGTGGGTCGAGTAGCGCCGGATGTGGTCGAGCGCCGCGTCGAGATCATCCACGATGGCCACGTTCAGGTCGAGGCTCATGTGCTCGGTCGACCAGTCCTCGTCGGTGGCGGGGACGGCATCCGGGAAGATCGCGCGAGTCGCGTCATCGGCGTGCAGGGTGACTCCCTGCTGGCGCAGGGCGGTCAACACGGGCGGAAGCAACCGTGCAGCGGATCGGGAATCAACCAGGAGGGTCTCGAGGGCGTTGCACACGCTGGGCCGCTGCACCTTCGCGTTCACGGCGATCTCGGCGGCCATCGCCACGTCGGCACTCTCATCGAGGTAGAGGTGAACAACTCCCGCGCCGGTCTCGATCACCGGCACCTTCGACTCGCGCACGACAGTGTCGATGAGGTCGGCGCTGCCCCGGGGGATCAACACGTCGACTTTGCCGCGCGCCTGCATCAACAGCGTGCCGCCTTCACGGCCGAACTCGTCGATCGTCTGCACGGCGTCGCCAGGCAGTCCGGCGCTTTCGAGCGCCTCCTGCAGCAGTTCGACCAGCACGCCGTTGGTGTTGAACGCCGCACGGCCGCCACGCAGCACGACGGCGTTGCCGCTCTTCAGCGCCAGGCTGGCGATGTCGATCGTCACGTTGGGGCGGGCTTCGTAGATGGCGCCGACCACTCCGAACGGCACCCGAACTTGGCTGAGCAGCAGACCGTTGGGAAGTGTCGAGCCGCGCACCACGACGCCGACCGGGTCGGGCAGGGTGGCGATCTGACGCACCGCATCGGCGAGGGCTTGGAGCCGCGCCGGGTCGAGCTTGAGTCGGTCCTGAAGCCCTGCCGAAAGTCCACTCTCGCGGCCGTTCGCGAGGTCGAGCTCGTTGGCCGGCAGGATGCGATCGGCGCCACTCTCGAGAGCTGTCGCGATCGCTTCGAGGCCAGCATCCTTCGCGGCGGATGCCGTGGTCGCGAGGATCCGCGAAGCGAGGCGCGCGCGGTCGAGTTTCGCGTCGATCGAGGTCGCGAGCACCGGAGTGGACATGAAGGCTGAGTCTACCGAGGGCCTCGGTGGGCGCCGACTCACCCTTCTTGCGCGATCTGCCACCTCATGTCGAGTTGACCGAATTCGGCAACATAGCAACGACCCTCGACTCCAGACCGCACTGCGGCATCCGAAACGCTGTAGCCGAGAATCAAATCCGAGCGGTTGGCCCCAACCACATATCCGGCTTCGGCCAGGCACGCCGCATAGCGGTCAAACCCCGCCAGGTACTCCTCCCGCGTCACCACACCATCGGCTAGCGCGGCCTGCTGAGCGGCAGAGACCTGCACGACGGGAGGAAGGTCGACCCACGCGACCCAGAGCGCATAGCTCCCAGTCGATGCGGTGACGTCCACTCTGTGCGATGCGGAACCCGAAATCCCTTGATACCACCCTCCTCCGCCGATCTGACCGTCAAAGCAGGAGGTTGTTCCACGGGTTCGCTCGTCGCCGTCGACTAGGACGCCGTATGTGCCGGGCTCGACGCAGTGGAGGGAAATAGCCAGCGCGTCGGCTCCCGGCGGAGGGGAGCCCACATCCACCGAACCCGCGCTCGTGCCGGTCAAGAAGTACGGCTCGCTCAGGATGCGGACGTCGTCATTGATGAAGGGCGGGGTCGCCATCTGCGCGAGATCGGTCCCGACCTCGAGATGGGAGCCAGCTACTGCGAGCGCACTCCCGGTCAGTGCGGCGCCGAGCACGAAAGCGCCAACAACCGCAACCCAGAAGGTTCGGCGAGATCGGGGACTGGGTCCAGCATCGACCCCGGCGACGAGCACCCGTCGCAGTGCCTCATCACGTGTCTCACGATTCATGGGGTTCTCCATTCAGGATGCGGATCGGATCGAGTCGGCCGGCCAATCGCCGCCGAGCCCGCGAAAGGCGGGACTTGATCGTCCCCGGTGCCACGCCCAGAGCCGCCGCCGCCTCTCGTTCGGAATAGCCCTCGAGTACACAAAGGGTCAGCACCTGACGGTCGGCGAGTGAGAGAGCGTCGAACTGTTGCACGAGATCATTTACGGCGACGCGTTCGAGCGGGTCGCTCTGGTCTGCAGTTGGGGGGAGGCGATCGAGCAACACCCGGTATCGCGCTGCGCTACGAGTGAGGTTGCGCCCGACATTCGTCGCGGTGACGAGCAGCCAGGGCAACACTGATCCCTCGACCAGCCGCACGCGCTCCCGGTTGCGCCACGCTTCGAAGAACGTGATCGCGACAAGGTCGTCGACATCGGTCGGGGTCGGCGCGAGCCGCATCCCGTGGCGCTTCACCCGGTCGCGGTGACGGTCGAAGATGCGCCCGAACGCCTCGCCGTCGCCGCCGATCGCGCGCGCCCAGTCGCCCTCGTCGGTTGCCACGGCATCCTGATCCACACTCTGTAGTGTCCGGCACGGCCGGATCGGTTCCCTCGAGGGAGCAGGATGGGAGGGATGACCACCGCAGCTCCCCCGACACCGTGGCTGCGGCGCCCGCGACCGTGGTTGATGCTCGCGGTCGGCGGCGGATCTCAGGCCACGACGGCCCTCCTCATCTCGATCCCGGCGTACCTGATCCCGCTTTTGCACACGCGGCGCGGCCTGACGCTCGCGGAAGCGGGCCTGCTCGCGACCGCGCCCAGCGTCGGGGTGCTGCTCACCCTCATCCTCTGGGGTGCCGCGACCGACCGTTGGGGCGAGCGAGTCGTGCTGGTCACGGGTCTCGTCGTCGCCGTCGCCGGTGCTGCGGCCGCCGCCCTCGCACCCGACTACCTGACCCTGGGGCTCGCCCTCGGGCTGTGTGGCATCGGAGCGGCTGCGACAAGCGCAACGAGCGGACGCGTCGTGATCGGCTGGTTCCCGGCGTCCCGTCGGGGGCTCGCGATGGGGCTCCGTCAGATGGCTCTTCCCCTCGGCGCGGCCGCAGGCGCCCTCATCGTCCCCGCCCTCACAACGCACAACGAGCTCTGGCCAGCCTTCGTCGTCTCGGGTTCGATCGTCGCGGTCGCAGCAGCGGCAAGCGTTCTGTTCATCGTCAATCCCCCGCGTCCATCCCGCCCGACGGATGTCGAAGGCCGCCCGGCAAACCCGTATCGCGGCGATTCGATACTCGCCCGCATCCACGCAGTGTCTGCCCTGCTCGTCATACCGCAGTACGCCCTCGCGACCTTTGGGCTGGTGTGGCTGATCGCCGACCAGAGATGGGATCCGCTCGCCGCGGGATTGCTCGTCGCAGGCGCCCAACTGATCGGGGCCGGCGGGCGCGTGGGAGTCGGCATCCTGAGCGACCGGGTCGGAAGTCGGCTGAAGCCGCTGCGCTGGGTCGCACTCGCCGGCATCCCGCTGGTGCTGCTCACCGCTGGCGCCGGAGCCCTGCACTGGGCGCCCGCGGTCGGGCTGTTCTACGTGCTGGCATCGGCGGTCAGCGTCGCCGACAACGGGCTCGCGTTCACCGCGGTGGCCGAGATCGCGGGAGCGCAGTGGTCAGGACGTGCGCTCGGCGCCCAGAACACCGGCCAGTTCATCGCCGCCGCGATTGTTGCCCCGCTATTCGGGTTACTCATCACGGCCGTCGGATACTCCTGGGCGTTCGCGATCGTCGCGGCCTTCCCGACCGCCGCGCTCCCGCTGGTGCCGAAGGACGCACCGGCGAGTGAGTAGGGGCTATTTGCCCAACTTGGGGCACTCGATGGCCGCCGAAGCCCCGAAGTCGGGCAAATAGCCCTACACCGAGGGGCGAGGAGCGGCGCTGAACCAGGTACCGGTCTCCTCGCCGGCGAGGGCGATGGCGACGTTGGCGGTCGAAGTGAACAACACCGGGATGCCGGCCGCGGCGGCGTGCTTGGCGGCGGCAATCTTGGTGCCCGCTCCCCCGGTGCCGACCCCGGCGGATCCGATCG
>JBDTNW010000181.1:0-4311 GCA_039933575.1 Pseudolysinimonas sp.
CGCAGGCGAGCAGGTAGCTGTGCGACATGTTGCTGGCGCCGTCGCCGAGGAACGTCAACGTGAGACCGGCAAGCGTGCCCTTGTGCTCCCGGATGGTGAGCAGGTCAGCGAGCAACTGGCAGGGGTGGAAGTCGTCGGACAGCGCGTTCACGACCGGCACCGTCGTTCCGGCAGCCATCTGCTCGAGTCCCGACTGCGCGTAGGTGCGCCAGACGATCGCCGCGACCTGGCGCTCCAGCACGCGGGCGGTATCCGAAGGGCTCTCTTTGCCGCCGAGTTGGCTGTTCGCGGTCGAAATGATGAGCGGGCTGCCACCGAGGTCGGCGATCCCGACCGCGAACGACACCCGGGTGCGGGTCGACGACTTGTCGAAGATCACCGCGACTGTCTGCGGCCCGGCGAGCGGCGTGCGGCCCCAGCGGTCGGCCTTGATCTCTTCGGCCAGGTCGAGCACCTCGGCCTGTTCGGCCGGGGTGAGGTCGTCGTCGCGGAGGAAGTGCCGGGTCATGAGTTGCTGCTTTCTGATGTAGCGGCCACGGCCGTTGCATTGAGGGCTTGGGAGAAAAGCTCGAGGAACCGGTCGACGTGCGTGGCGTCGATCGTGAGCGGAGGGGCGAGACGGATGCGGTCCTCCGCGGCGGCGTTGACGATGAGTCCCAGCTCGAGGGCACGCATCGCCACAGCGCCGGCCCAGGGACCGGCGAGGCCGACTCCGATGAGCAACCCCCGGCCTGAGACATCCGTGATGGCGGGGTGCGCGAGGTCGAAGATGCCGCTGCGGATCAGGTCGCCCATGACCCGCGCGTTCTGCACCAGTCCGGCGCGCTCGATCTCGCCGAGCACCGCGTTCGCGGTGGCGGTCGCGAGCGGGTTGCCCCCGAACGTTGTGCCGTGGTCACCAGGCTTCAGAATGTCGCCCGCAGCACCGAAGGCGACGAGGGCGCCGATCGGAAAACCTCCGCCGATGCCCTTCGCGAGCGCCACCAGATCGGGAACGATGCCGTCGTGCTGGAACGCGAACCAGTCGCCCGTGCGACCTGCACCGGTCTGGATCTCGTCGAGAATCAGCAGCACTCCGTGCCGAGTCGTGAGTTCCCGTGCCGCACGCAGGTAGCCGTCGGGGAGGTCGAGCACGCCGGCCTCACCCTTGATCGGCTCGAGCACGAGCGCTGCCACATCGTCACCCATCGCGGCCTCGAGGGCCTCGACGGTGGTCGGCAGAAACTCCGCTCCTGGGAGCAGCGGCTCGAAGGGTTCGCGGTACGCGGCTTTGCCCGTGATCGCGAGCGCGCCCGTGCTGCGCCCGTGGAAGGATTTCTCGAGAGCGAGGATGCGCGGCCGACCGGTACGTCTCGCAACCTTGATCGCGGCTTCGATTGCCTCGGTTCCCGAATTGCAGAAGAAGACCGAGGTGCCGCCGGTGAGCCGCTTCAGTCGTTCGGCGAGTTCGAGCTGCGGCTTGGACGCAAAGTAGTTCGACACGTGGGCGATCGTCGACGCCTGCCGCGTGACCGCCTCAACGAAGACCGGATGCGCGTGGCCGAGAGAGTTGACCGCGATGCCTGCCAAAAAGTCGAGGTATTCGATACCTTCGGCATCCCACACCCGGGGCCCCTCGCCGCGCACCAGAACCTTCAGCGGCGTCGGCGCGTAGGAGAACATCGCCGCCCGGAACCGTGCAGTGTCGTCGGTCGTCGTGTTGGCATCCTCGGTCATGCGACGACCTCTGTTCCGATTCCGGCATCCGTGAAGATCTCGAGCAAGATCGAGTGCGGGCGGCGACCGTCGATGATCGCGGCTTTGGGCACTCCCCCGGCGACGGCATCCAGACACGCGGTCATCTTCGGGATCATCCCGCTCTCCAGGTTCGGCAACAGGGCAGTCAGCTCGGGGACGGTGATGTTCGACACCAACGATTCGCGGTTCGGCCAGTCGGAATACAACCCGGCGACATCGGTCAGCACGATGAGTTTTTCGGCGCCAAGCGCGACAGCGAGTGCGGCAGCGGCAGCGTCGGCGTTCACGTTCAGCGACTGGCCCGGCACGTCGAGGTCAGGCGCGATCGAGGAGACGACCGGGATGCGGCCCGCGTCGAGTTCGGCGATGACCACGGCCGGGTCGACCTTGACGACATCGCCGACCAGCCCGATGTCGACGGCTTCGCCGTCGACATCCGCGTCCATTTTGCGACCGCCAAACAGGCCGGCGCCTTCGCCCGAGATCGCCGAAGCGAGCGGGCCGTGCTCGTTGATCATCGCGACGATTTCCTGACTCACCTGACCGGTGAGCACCGATCGCACGACCTCCATCGTCTGCGGGGTGGTCACCCGGTAGCCGCCGCGAAACTCACTCGGAATGCCGAGCCTCTCGAGTTCCGCGGTGATCTGCGGCCCGCCCCCGTGCACAACAACCGGACGGATGCCGACGTACCGCAGGTAGACCATGTCGGCTGCGAACGCACGCTGCAGCTCGGGGCTGACCATCGCGTTGCCACCGAACTTGACCACGATGATCTTGCCGGTGAAGCGTTTCAGCCAGCCGAGCGATTCGATCAGGGTCGCGGCCTTAACCGCGGCTCCGGTTGCCCGCTCATCGGCATCCAGATCGGTCATGAGGCGTACGCCGAGTTCTCGTGCACGTAGTCGTGGGTGAGGTCGTTGGTGCGGATCGTCGCCGACGCTCCGCCGTTCTTCAGGTCGATCACGAGCGACATCGCTCGGGGGCTGAGATCGACGTCGTCGCGCGGCCGATCGGGAGCGCCGTTTGAGCAGACCCGCACGCCGTTCATCGTCACATCGACCAGGTAGGGGTCGAAGTCGGCCTGTGTGGTTCCGATCGCTGCGAGCACCCGACCCCAGTTGGGGTCGTTGCCGAAGACCGCGGCCTTGAACAGGTTGTTGCGGGCAACCGACCGGCCGACCTCGACGGCGTCGTCTTCGCTTGCGGCATTGATGACGTCAATCGTGATGTCGTGGCTGGCGCCCTCGGCATCCTGCTGTAGGAGGGTTGCGAGGTCGGTACAGAGGTCGGTGAGCGCCTGCTGGAAAGCAGCCTGATCGGGAACAACGCCGGATGCCCCACTCGCCATCAGAGTCACCTGGTCGTTGGTCGACATGCAGCCGTCGCTGTCGAGCCGGTCGAAACTGACGCGGGTGGCGACGCGCAGCATCCGGTCGAGGTCGGCGGACTCGAGCACCGCATCCGTCGTCAGTACGACGAGCATCGTCGCGAGACCCGGCGCCAGCATCCCGGCGCCCTTCGCCATGCCGCCGATGCTCCAGCCGTCGCCGTCACGAGTGGCGGTCTTCGCGTGAGTGTCGGTCGTGATGATCGCGTTCGCGGCATCCATCCCGCCGTCGGTACTCAGTGCGGCGACTGCTGCCGTCACCCCGGCGGCCAACTTCTCGCGATCGAGTTGTTCGCCGATCAGCCCGGTTGAGCAGACCAGAACGTCGCCCGCAGAGAGGTTGAGGGCTGTCGCCACTGCCTCCGCCGTGAGGTGAGTGGTCTGGAAGCCTTCGGCTCCGGTGAAGCAGTTCGCTCCCCCGGAGTTCAGCACGATCGCCGAGACTGTGCCGTCGAGGATGACCTGCTTCGACCAGATGATCGGATTCGCCTGAGCCCGGTTGCTGGTGAAGACCGCGGCGGCGTTCTGCAGCGGTCCGCGGTTGACGACCAGGGCGAGATCGGGGTTGCCCGAGGTCTTCAGCCCGGCCCGCACGCCGGCGGCTTCGAAGCCGGTGGCATGAGTGACGCCTATGCCGACCGAACTGCTCATGGTGCGACTCCATTCAGGGGGAGGCCGAGCGTTTCGGGCAAACCGAGTGCGAGGTTGGCGGATTGGATGGCGGCACCCGCCGTGCCCTTCACCAGATTGTCGATCGCGCTGACCACGACGACGCGCCCCGCCCGCTCGTCGATCGTGAGGCCGATCAACGCGGTGTTGGCACCCGTTGTGTCGCCGGAGCGCGGGAACGTGCCGGACGGCAGGAGGTGCACGAAAGGTTCGTCGGCGTAGGCGGTCTGCCAGGCGGCGCGCACGCCTGCGGGATTGCCGATCAGCTTCGCGGTCGAGGTGGCCAGGATGCCGCGAGACATCGGCACCAGCACCGGGGTGAACGAGATGGTCACCCCGTCGCCTCCAGCCGCGGTGAGGTTCTGCACGATCTCGGGGTTGTGCCGATGAACGCCGCCCACCTGGTAGGCGTTCGCGGAGCCCATGATCGAGCTCGCCAGCAGGTCGGGCCGCAGGCTCTTGCCCGCCCCGCTGGTGCCGACAGCCAACACAGCAACGAGATCGTCGGGAGCGAT
>JBDTNW010000182.1:0-4277 GCA_039933575.1 Pseudolysinimonas sp.
AGGGTGAACCCACTGCGAAGTGGTTTCAGGTTGCGCTGCTGCTGCTCGTGCTGGCGGGGCTCGCGGTCGCCTGGGTGGGTCGCCGGATCCGGTCGCGGGTTCCGGTGCTGCGCTGGTGGGCACCCTCGGCCAGCCTGACGATCGCGAGCGCGCTGTTCTTCGTCGCATCGCAGGTGACCTGCACGAGTGGATGTCCGGTGCCTCAGTTCGGCCCGAACCTCTCTTGGCAGGATCTCGGTCATGTGACCGCGGCGACGCTCGCTTTCGCATTTGCCGCGTGGGCGATGCTGCAATGCGCGTTCGCGGTCGGCCACCGCGTCATCCGTCGCTTCTCGCTGGTCGCGGCGGTGTCGGTTGCTGTCATCTCCGCGACGGGCGGGTTGATGTCGGTGTTCAACTTCTACGCCGGGCTCGGCAGCTGGTTCGAGTTCACCGCGACGACGATCGGGATCGCATGGGTCGCGGTATACGGAGCGGCTCTCGCTTTCGAGAGAAGATCAGCCGATCTCACGCAGGGCGGGGTCGCGCCGCATGGCGGCCAGGAGGTCGTCAGCGAGCGTGATCAGTCGACCGATCTCGGCGTCATCCCGGTCGACCCAGCGACACTCGGGCTCGCTGGAGATGGGAACGAACTCGTCGTGCCGCTCCCACACCACGAGGGTGCGCTCCGCTCCTAGGACGTACTGCTGCCACCACACCTGACGCAGGTAGTTGCGCGGGATGCCGCGCCACGAATGCACCGTCGTCTTGATCTCGCACAACTCGATCCGGCCGTCGAGTTCGCGCAGACCGTCGGGGGTCGCGAGGTGTGCGGTATTGCCTTCGGCGTGGAAGAGGGCGCTCGAGGACCTCATCCCGTAAACGTGTCCGGCCCAGCGACCGATTGCCGGCTCGCGGAGCCGCCCGTGCTCGGTATAGGCGTTGCCGGTGAATCGGGAGCCGAGCAGCTTCTCCATCGCGAGCGTCTTGACGGCCCGGTCGCTCGTCAGTCGGGCGACGTCGGTGGCCGTCACGCCGCGCGCCCGAGCTTTCAGCCAGGCGACCCGGTCGGTGGCGTCGGCGACGATCCGGTCGCGGTGCGATCGGGCCGGCTCATCCCAGAGGGGGAGAGTGGGCTGCACGATTGTCACGGACTCAGTCTGCCTCGCCCCACCGTCCCCCGCGGGGGCGACACGTCTCGCGGTCGAGACGCTTCCAGGTCGCCGCCAAGGAATCGTATAGGCGTTTCATAGGTTGACCTTCGAAACTTGAGGGCGTGACCACATCCACAGTCCCGATCCCCACCCGCGTGACGCGCCCCGACGGCACGCCCGTTCGCGCATTGGTCGTCGACGACGAGGCATCGCTGGGCGATTTGCTCAGGATGGCGCTGCGCTACGAAGGCTGGGACGTCCGTACCGCCGCCTCGGGGCAGGAAGCCCTCGCAGAGGTGCGAACCTTCGCGCCTGACGTGATTGTGCTCGACGTGATGCTTCCCGACCTCGATGGGCTTCAAGTGCTCCAGCGGCTGCGCGCCTCGGGAAGTGAGGTGCCGGTGCTCTTTCTTACGGCAAAAGATGCGGTCGACGACCGAGTCGCCGGGCTCACAGCGGGCGGTGACGACTACGTCACCAAACCGTTCTCGCTCGACGAAGTGATCGCTCGACTGCGCGGCCTGCTGCGCCGCAGTTCCAAAATCGTGTCGGCCGCGATCGACCCCGAGCTGCGGGTCGGCGACCTCCTGCTCAACGAAGAGACCTACGAGGTTTCCCGTGCCGACGTGCCGATCGCCCTCACCGCGACGGAGTTCGAGTTGCTGCGCTACCTGATGCGCAACCCGCGTCGGGTGCTGAGCAAGGCGCAGATTCTCGACCGGGTCTGGAGTTACGACTTCGGCGGACGCTCAAGCATTGTCGAGATCTACATCTCGTACCTGCGCAAGAAAATCGACGAGGGTCACTCGGCGATGATCCACACAGTGCGCGGAGTCGGGTACACGATCAAGCCTGCTGCCTGATGGCGACCCGCTCTACCTGGTCACTGCGCCGACGTCTCGTGGTTGGCATCGTTGCCCTGCTCGCGGTGCTGAGCATTGTCGTGGGTGTACTCAGCGTGCTCGCTTTGCGACAGACCCTGCTCGCCCGCCTCGACGAGCAGGTTCAGGATGCCGTCACCCGCGCCGATGCGCCGACGCCCGACGGCCACCCCGACGTTGACGATCAACTGCCCGCCAACCGGATTGGCACGCTCGTGCTCAGATTTCATGGTGGCACGGTGGTGCGCGCCGAATATGTCGACGACACCGGCACCGTCGTGCGGCTGTCCACCGATCAGATCACCGAACTGGGTGCCCTGAACCTTGAGCGCAACAGCGTGGTAAGCGTTGATCTTGGCGACCTTGGAGAATTTCGGGTGGCCGAGCATGCGACTCCCGCGGGCGACCGGGTGATCGCGGGGCTGCCGACCGCCGAGGTCACCTCGACCACCGGCAACCTCGCGCTGATCTTCGCCTTGGTTACCCTTGCGGCGCTGATCAGCGCGGCGCTCGCTGGCATCCAAGTGGTGCGGGTCGCCCTGCTGCCACTCGGGCGAGTCACCGCGACCGCACGCCGAGTCGCCGAACTGCCGCTCGCCCGAGGCCAGGTCGCGCTCGTCGAACGCGTTGCCGACGACGACCCGCACACCGAGGTTGGGCAGGTCGGTGCGGCGTTCAACCTGATGCTCGAACACGTCGAGTCGTCGCTGCGCTCCCGTCAAGAGAGTGAAGAGAAGGTGCGGCAATTCGTCGCGGATGCCAGCCACGAGTTGCGCACGCCGCTTGCCTCCATTCGTGGCTACTCAGAGCTGACCCGACGAACCGGTCTCGAGCTGCCCGACGACATCGTCTACGCCCTCTCGCGGATCGAGTCGGAGTCGGTGCGCATGACCTCACTCGTCGAAGATCTGCTGCTGCTGGCCCGACTCGACGCCGGGCGCGACCTGATCGAAGGCGATGTCGATCTCGTGCCGCTGATCGCCGACGCTGTCGCGGATGCGCACGTCTCGGCTCCCGACCACGTCTGGCGGGTCGAGGTCGATCCCGAGGCCGGTCCGGTGATCGTGCCCGGCGACCTCAACCGGTTGCATCAGGTGGTCGCGAACCTGCTCGGCAACGCTCGCGTGCACACCCCAGCGGGAACAGTTGTGATCGCGAGCGTGGCCCGGGAGGGAAGCCAGGCTGTCGTGACGATCGCGGATGACGGCCCCGGCATCCCGCCTAATCTGCTGCCCGTGCTCTTCGAACGCTTCGCTCGCGGCGACGGTTCGCGATCGCGCGCGACCGGCAGTACCGGCCTTGGGCTGGCGATCGTTGCCGCCGTTGTTGAGGCTCACGGGGGCTCGGTGGCAGTCACGAGTGAGCCGGGGGACACCCGCTTCATCGTGCGCCTCCCGCTGGCGGTCGCTTCGCGGTGAGAACATGGGATGCCCGCCGACCCCTCCTTAGTGAAAGCCTCCGGATGCCCTCACACCGCCGCGCAATCGTGGTGCCGCTCGCCGCGCTCCTTGCCTGTGCCTCGGCAGTGCTTGCCCCGGCCCTGATCGCCAACGCCGACGGTTCGGTGCCGTCCGAGGTCGCGAGTTATGTCGCCGACGGAACTCTCGTCTCCCAACTCAACGACGTCTACGGACCGGATGCCGCTGGGCACGGAGTCGACTTCGACGACACGACGAAAGTCGGTGCCATCTCGCGCGTCCACGTCTGGAGCGCAGCGCAGATCGGAGGTCAGCACACCGATCATCCGATTGACCTGCTCAACGAGTGGGTTGTTCCGATCACGATCGCCGACGCTCCGGTGGGTCTAGCCACGGTTTGGATCAACCCCACCACGGTGCGTCCCGAGCTCGCTTCGTTCGACGCCGATCCCGATCTTGCGACCGCGCTCGCGGCAGTGCCCGAGGGTGCCTCCGTCGTACGGGATGACGCCAGCCGCGCCTGGCTCGCCCTCGGTGCCGACGGGATTGTGACCACCCTGGTCGCGGGTTCGACGGGCCTGAGCACCCCCGTTCCGCTCGACGAGATTGCGCTGCTTCCGGCGGATGGCGGGCTCGACACCCCGACCGACGACGGGCGGTCGGGCGTCGCCTTCGCGGTCGCTGTGGTCGTGCTCTTGCTGCTGGTGATCGTCGTCGCTCTCGCGCTTCCCGGCATCCTGCGCAAGCGAAAGCCGAAGGACGCGCTCCCAGCCGAGGCCGAGGAATCGGAACCCGAGAAGGCTGCACCCGAGAAGGCTGCACCCGAGAAGGCTGCACCCGAGAAG
>JBDTNW010000183.1:0-4260 GCA_039933575.1 Pseudolysinimonas sp.
CGCTCAAGCATCCCGACGCGCACGACCACCAGAGCGTCACGCTCGACGGGTTGCCGGGCTCGGTGCCGTGTTTGGGCGGCCAGAGCACGTCCCAGGTGAGATCGCCCAGTGTCCCCTGATCGCCGATTTCGGTACGCACCACCTCGGCGCCCGCCGCGGCAAACCGTTGGACGAGCGCCTCCTGTTTGGGTTCGCTGACGACTCCGACGAGCACCCGATCGGTGCGACCGATGACCGCATCCGATCCCCCGACGTGGTCAAGGTCGAAGTGGGTGAGAACCACCAGGTCGAGTCGGCTGATGCCGAGGTCGTCGAGGCAAGCGCGCATCAGTGCCGGATCGCGTCCGACGTCGACCGCCGCGAAATGATCGCCGCTGCGCACCAGGGTCGCGTCGCCCTGGCCGACGTCGCACATCGCGTACTCCCAGTCCGCCGGCCGACTCACGCGCGAAACGACGGTCGCTCCGATCGAACTCGCGAAGTACGCAACGACGGCGACCGCGCAGACCAGCCGTGCAACGCGGCGGGAACGGCGCGCGCCGAACAGCGCCACCAGAGCCGCGACCTCGACGAGACACAACAGGGCAACGCCGACGCCACCACCGGGCCAGGGGCTGCGGGCGCCGGGGAGCCCTGCGAACAGGGTCGCGACCGCGGCGATCCAGGATGCGGGCAGCCAGCCGAGCCACGCAATCGCTGAGCCGAGCGGCGGCGAGAGCGCCCCGACCAGGCACGCGACCAGACCCAGCACCGTCGCAAGCGGAGCCGCCGGTTCGGCCAACAGATTCGCCGGGATGCCGTAGATCGGCAGCGACGGAGCGAGCAGCAGCAAAACCGGCTGACACGCGAGCTGGGCAGCACTGGGAACAGCGATCACCGTGGCGAGCCACCCCGGCAGCACCCGGCCGAGCACTTTCGCCAGCGGACCCGCGAGCATCAGCAGCCCGGCGGTCGCGAGCGCGGAGAGTGCAAACCCGTAGGACCGAGCAAGCCACGGGTCGGTGATCAGGAGCACGAGCACGGCGACGCAGAGCACGGGCATCCCGAGTGCCGGTCGCCCCGCGGCGAGGGCGGCGAGCGCGAGTGCAGCCATCACCGCCGCCCGCAGCACGCTCGGTTCGGGCGTGACGAGCACCACGAACCCGAGGAGCGCCGCTGCGGCCACAGCAATCCTTACGATTCGCGGTGCCCGAGTGCGCGACATGAGTGCAAACACCGCGCCGACGACGATGGCGCAGTTCGCTCCCGACACCGCAGTCAGGTGACTCAGCGACGACACCTTCATCGCGGAGTCAAGCGCCTCGGGAACCCGCGACGTCTCGCCGATTGCGAGACCCGGCAACAGGCCGCCGCCGGGGTCGGGCAACTGCCGCGAGATCTCGACGAACCCCGCGCGGATGTCGTCGGCCCAGGCCAGCAGCGGCGGCGCCCCGGCGATCACCTCGATGGCGCTCTTCGGATAGGCCAGGAATGAGACGTCTTCACCCGCATCCGCCTTCTGGAGAGTCGCGCGTAGCGACACAGTCGACCCGATGGCGGGGCCAACGTCAAACGCGTCGCCGAAGACGAGAACCGGCACCGAGGCGCCCGAGATCACCCCGGCAAACCGACCCTCGACAGTTCTGCCGCCGACGACGACGAGCAGCTCGACCGATCGTCCACCGTGGGCGGCCGCAGCAAGGTCAGCCGGCGCTCGCCCGGGTGCCTCGAATGCCACCGCCGCGAGCACGAGCGCGGCACCCGCGATGCACAGTGCGGGAAGGATGAGGACGCGTACCCGACGCGCCGCGATCGAAAGCCCACCCGCGACCAGCGCAGCGATGATGGCGGACGGGAGGGCGGCATCCGGAATCCCGATCGCGATACCGGCCGCGAGCCACGCCAAGAGGGCGACCGGGAGCAGCCTCAATCTCGCGGGAAGCGCCGCAACGGCAGGACGAGTCACACTGTCACGAGATCGCGAATCGACTCGAACTTCGACTGGCCGATTCCGCTGACGTCGAGCAGGTCTTCGACGCTTGAGAACCTGCCGTTCTGCTCCCGCCAGGCGATGATCTTCGCCGCCGTCGCCGGGCCGACGCCCGGGAGGGTATCGAGAGCGGCCGCATCCGCCGTGTTGAGATTCACCTTGCCCGGCGCGCTCGCCGAGCCGGCCGCCGGGACCTCACCCACCGCGGGAACCACAATCTGCTCCCCGTCACTCACGAGGCGAGCAAGGTTGAGTCCTCCCGGGTCGGCCGTCGGGGTGAAGCCGCCTGCGGCAGCGACAGCATCCACCGCCCGGTCTCCGTCGTGCAGTTCGTAGAGCCCCGGTCGCACCACCTGCCCGAGGATGTGCACGTAGATCACATCGGCGACCGCCGGCGCCTCGGTGGCCCGTTCCGAAGGCGCGATGACCTGCGACGACCCGTGTGGGGTGATCGCGGTGACAAACACCGCGATTCCCAACCCGCCGAGAACCAGAACGAGTGCGACTCCCGCCCACCGTCTCGCGCGGGCGCGGCGCGGGTCGGGGCCGGGAGTCGCACTCACGCACCGACGCTAGGCATCTGGCCTCACGTCCGGTACGGCCACTACGCCACGTCGGGATCACGGTGCGCGATGAGCACGGTGGAGGACAGCTCAGCCGGCGAGCAGCTCTCGCAACGTCGCGGTGGCAAGCACATCGTTGAAGTCAGCTTCGAGGCTCCAGAGCACCCGCCACATGGCCCAGCCTCGACCGCGGTCGACTGTGTCGGCGTCGAGGTGGAGGTCGTCAAGGAACGCAGCGCGAGCCCGGCCCCGGAGGAAGGTCCAGGCAAGTGCGACGTCACACGCGGGATCGCCGACGCCGCACACCCCGAAGTCGATCAGCGCCGCAAGCCGGCCCCTGTGAACAAGGAGGTTGCCGCTCGCAACGTCACCGTGGAACCACACTGCGGGGCCTCGCCAGGTGCTCACGAGCGCGCGCTCCCAGATGTGCTCGGCCCCGGACGGGATTCGGGCGCCGAGAACCGCCAGCGCGCGCCGACTCTCCTCGTCGTAGTGCTCGAGCGGTGCGCCTCGGTACCAGGTTTCAGGGCCAGCCTCGGGCCCGCCCGTGGCATCCACGGATCTGAGTGCGCGCAGGACGGCAGCGAGATCGCGGGCAAACGGAACCGATGCCGCGACTCCCGCGTGGTGAGCGACCTCGCCGTCGATCCAACGCCGAATCGACCACGGTGAGGGAAAGCCCGAACCCGGGACGCCCGTCGCGACGACCACCGGGATCGGCACGGGAAGATGTGGCGCGATCGTCGGCAACCATGTCGCCTCCTTGGCGACCTGCGACTCGTAGCCCGGATGCGAGGGCAGCCGCACAGCGAGGTCGTCACCAATCCGAAACGTGCGGTTGTCGACTCCACCCGGCAGCACTGGCCGAACCGTGATCGACGCCCACGCGGGGAACTGACTCGCGAGGAGCCGTTGCACCAACGAGACGTCGATATCGACCATCGAGCTACTTCGTGGCGATATTGACGACCCGAGGAGCACGAACGATGACGTTCGTGATCTCCCGGTCGCCGATCGAGCGGATGACCGCTTCGGATGCCCGCGCCAACGCCTCGAGCTCGTCCGAGTCGATCGTCGGCGAGACGTCGAGCCGGTCGCGCACTTTCCCATCGACCTGGATGACGGCGGTCACCTGATCTTCGACGAGCAGCGTCGGGTCGGGCTTGCGCAGCCCAGCAGTCTCGATGCCCGGCGGGTAGCCGAGTCTCTCCCACATGTCGGCCGCGGTGTACGGCGCGAACAGGGACAGCAGCACCGCGACCAGTTCGGTGCCTTCGCGCACCGCGGCATCCGCCGGGCCAGCCCCGGAGTCGATGACCTTGCGGATGGCGTTGACCAGTTCCATCACACGCGCGACGACAACGTTGAACTTGAGCGCCTCGATCATTCCGGGCGCGTCGGCGAGCAACCGGTGGGTGACCCGACGCAGGGCGATGTCGCCGGTCTTCCACTCGACCTCGGGCGCCGAGGTGACGTCACCCGACAGGCGCCAGGCACGAGCCAAGAACTTGGCGGATCCTGCGGGCGACACGTCGGCCCAGTCGATGTCGTCTTCGGGCGGGCCGGCGAACGCCATCGTGAGGCGTACGGCATCCGAGCCGTGTTCATCCAACTGGTCAGACAGTTTCACGAGGTTGCCGCGCGACTTCGACATCGCGGAGCCGTTCATCTGAACCATGCCCTGCGTCAGCAGTTGGCCGAACGGCTCGGTGAACGAGACGAGTCCTT
>JBDTNW010000184.1:0-4246 GCA_039933575.1 Pseudolysinimonas sp.
ATCCGCTGCGCTCGTCGGAGGGGCAGGTGATCGGTTCGTTCTGCCTCCAGGGCTCGCGGCCGCGCGATGCGAGTGCCGTCTCGATGGATGCGCTGCGCGACCTCGCTATGCAAGCGCAGGCCGAAATCCAGCGTTACGAAGTTCCGAAGGGACCGCCTGCACCGAGCGGCCCCGCCTACTCCTTCGGCTGAGCGACGATGAAGGTCTCACTCGCCATCACGTGCCAGTCGGACGTCCAATGCCTTCTGGAACATTCGATGCACGTAAAAGGACTTGCATCGAACCAGGCTTGACTCGGAGTCGACGAGGAATGGATCGCCAGAAAAAAAGACAGGCGCCGCGGCGGACTGCGGCGCACACCCAATCACCCCGATTCGATAAAGAACTGATAGCAGGGGCTGGTACAAAGAATACCAACTTGCCGTCGCGATCGATGACTCCCACATAGCCCGAGAAACCTCTGTCATCCATCTCACCCCGGTGAATGCGGGGTCGGAGATCAGCAGCATGCAATCATCGAGGCGCCGCTCGAGATCTTCAATAGTCATGCGGCCCGGCGATGCCCTAAATTTTTCGACTACAGCATCGATGCCGGGGTATGTTCCCTTCCACTCGTCCCGAAGGGCCAGCAGTCGTTTGGCGGAATACGATCGCTCAGCGGTCTGGATGGCATCCCAACTGATGCTCGCCTTACCTGCCGCTTCGGCTAGACACTCGTTGGCAAATGCAATCGCATCTCGTGGGCGCATGAGGGTGCGGTCAAGGAGGTAGTCGATCGGATTGCCTCGAGCGCGATTTGCATGCGGCAGGAGTTCCCTGAGCGCAAGTGCCTCGAGGCCTCCGCGAGCAGACGAGACCTTGACTCGCTCGTCGAGTACTTCTTCAAGATTCGCATTTGTCCACTTCATTTCCAACACCAGCGAACGAAACTTCTCTTCTTGGCCCCCGCTACGGCCAAAGTCCAACTCCTGAAAGATGTTCGTGCGCAGGGCAACGAGGACTTTCAAGTGTGTGACCTTCTGCATGTCCAAAACCGTCCTGAAAAGGCAACGAACCAGATCGTTTGAAATACGTTCATCTACCCAATGGCGATCGAGATCGTCAATGACGACATAGGTGAAGTGCGCTTGATCAAGAATTTCTTCGTCAAGAACGGTCATCATCCGATTTAGCTTCGAAAGCTGCGTCTGGTTGACGATGCGTTGGAATCGATCGGCGAGCTCGGCCCGCGATTCGGTCTCCTCCTCGTGGCTCTTCCCTAGCGTCCCACCCATCTTCAGCGGGCCGGTTCCAAGCTGAAGGTTCGCTTCCCCATCGATCTTGTCGCGAAAAGTATTGGTGATCTGTCGAACGCGCTCGTCTGCTTCTACCCAGAAGCGTCCCTCGAACTCGTCTAAGTATTGGAGAGCTTCTTCTTTGCCAGGGTCACGGCGAAGCTTCTCCCGCAACCCAGTGATGAACTTCTGCTTCGCCTCGGGCGAGTTGATCTTGTAGCGCCGCCTGATGATTTCGACCAAAAGCACATGCTTCCAAAGCGCAATCCAGAAGAGATCGAGCTTCACGTCAAGCGAGTCCATGTACTTGATGACTTGGAGGTCGGTGATGTACGGCAGTGAAAGGTCTTCAGGGGAGATCCGTACTACTCGATCCGGATGCCTCTCTTCCAGATGCTGGAGGGCAGCCGATTTTCCGGACCCTGTTCGCCCGACGAGGAAACACCGTGGATCACGTCTCGAGTCAATAATTTCGTAAAGCGAGGTCTCGACAAATGCCTCTTCGGCGAGCGGATCGGCCTCGGCCTGCTCGCCGCCGAGCGTAAAACCGCTCTTGAGACGTGTCTTCTTTGCCACCTTGTTCCCTTGTTGGTAGCAACCTACACACGACGGTAGACATTGCCGTGTCTAATGGGAGCCATTCGTGCGATTGGCCTCGAGCCGTCGCAAACGCTGCTTTGCGAAATCCTGCGCCCGCGGACCCTTGCCGATCGCACGTTGGGCGACCTTCAGAGCGATCCGCGTCATGCCGATCACCGGGAGCGGTGAGCGACGCACACCGAGCATCTTCCGATACGGAGCCGGGATGGTCGCCACCGCAGCCGCGAATAGGACCCGGTACGCGATACCGAGGGTGCCGGTGAACGGCGGCTTGCGCAGAAACTTCACGACGTCGGCGACCCTTTCGTCGCCACGCAGCTCGCCACGCTCAAGGAACCCGTCGCGCCTCCCGCGCATTCCGTCGGCAGAGGTCGGAGGCTCGGCCACGCCCATCAGCGTGCCCGCTGTGGCCCACGACGCCACGTAGGCATCCGCTCCGCCCGGAATCGGCCCACCCCAGATCTCGTGGCAGGTGAGAAACGCGTCGGCGAATGCGACATGCACCCAGTCGACGAGTTCGGCATCCGTCGCTGAGTACGAGTGGGTGGCGCCATCGGTGGCGGTGTACGTACCGGTCACCCGCGAGTGGAACTTCCCGACCCGTCCCAGTTCGCGATCGGCTTGCGCGGTTGATCCGTAAGTGAGGACAACGATCCATCTCACCGTTCCCGACAACCGCCCGATCGGATCGGTGCGATACCGCGACCAGTCGTGAACTCCGGCCATCGCGCCCGGATGCAGTGCCTGCAGCAGCAGTGCCCGGATGCCGGCCACGAAGGTGCCCATCCCGGCGTGCACGATCCACGGCGCGGTGTCTTCGGGGAAGTACCCGGCGTCGTCGCCTTCGGCGAGTTCCAGCACGTACGGCGCGGTGCCATCGGGATGCCCTGCCACTGCCGTCAGCAGTCGCCCACGCAAGGACTCGCGCTTCCTCCCCGCCCGTGCCATCAGCGACCGTTGATCCGTTTGCGCAACACGTCAATGCGTGCCTGGAGTTGTGCGACCGTGGCGCGTGAGACCTCCGGTCCGCCGCCGATTCGTCGCACCTCGGCGTGCACTTGTGCGTGCGTCTCCCCCGAGTTCTTCGACCAGATCGACACCAGGCTATTCAGTAGCTTCCGCTGTTCGCCGAGCGTACGGTGTAAGGCCACGGGTCCGGCCCGCTCGGGCTCATCACGCCGCCGTTCGGCGCCCCGACGACGTTGACTCGCCTGGCGCAGTTTCAGCACCCGGCTGACCTCATCGGGTTCAAGAATCCCGGGGATGCCGATGAATTCCCACTCCTCATCCGTGTCGGGTTCTGCGAGGGTGCCGTACTCCTCACCGTCGAACAGCACTTTCTCGAACGTGGCGACGGAGGCGAGCGCTTTCCATTCGAATTCGTCAAGCAGGTCAGCGGATGCCGACTCCCCCTGCTCGGCGCGCTCCATCAGGTCGTCGTCGAGCAGGTCGTCGTCGGCCCGCTCGCGGTCCAAGACGTGGTCCCGTTCACGCTCCATCTCAGCAGCGAGGCCGAGCAGCACCGGAACACTCGGCACGAAGATGGATGCCAGCTCACCTCGGCGGCGGGCCCGCACGAAGCGCCCGATCGCCTGCGCGAAGTACAGCGGCGTTGAGGCGCTGGTCGCGTAGACCCCCACCATCAGGCGCGGCACGTCGACGCCTTCGGACACCATGCGCACCGCGACCATCCACCGCTGGTTCCCGTCGGCAAACTGGGTGATCCGATCGCTCGACGACTTCTCATCACTGAGTACGACGACCGGCGGCTGCCCGGTGAGGTCGCTCAGAATCTTCGCGTACGCCCGCGCCATCGCCTGGTCGGTCGCAATCACCAGACCCGCGGCATCCGGAACGTCCCGTCGCACCTCCGTCAGGCGTCGGTCGGCTGCCGCCAGCACGGCCGGTATCCAGTCGCCGTCGGGGTCAAGGGCGGTACGCCACGCCTGCGCCGTGACGTCGGTCGTGTCACCTTGGCCGAGCGCCGCCTCCATCTCGTCGCCCTGCCGGGTACGCCACCGCATCGAGCCGGCGTACGAGAGAAAGAGAACCGGTCGTACGACGCCATCGGCCAGCGCGCGACCGTACCCGTAGGTGTAGTCAGTCTGCGAAACTCGCACGCCACGGTGATCGCGGAGGTAGTCGACGAACGGGATCGGCGCGGTGTCCGACCGGAACGGGGTGCCGGTCATCGACAGGCGACGGGACGCACCCCCGAACGCCTCGCGGATGGCATCGCCCCAGGAGAGCGAATCGCCGCCGTGGTGCACCTCGTCGAGGATCACGAGGGTGCGCTTCGACTCCGTCAGGGCCTTGTGGAGCGCCGGCCGCACGGCGACCTGGGCGTAGGTGACGACGACGCCGTGAAACGG
>JBDTNW010000185.1:0-4236 GCA_039933575.1 Pseudolysinimonas sp.
AGGACGGAAAGTTGCGGTCAGCGATGACCAACACGTCGCCGTGACCCATCTCGTCGAGCACCTTCAACAACTCGCCCGACAGCAGCGGGTCGACATCCTTCAGCACGTCAGCTCCTCGGGCTCGGGGTAGTCGGGTTCAACGACTTCAGGATGCGCGCGGTCGACAGGGCGGCCTCCGCCGCACGACCTCCGACATCCTCTTTCGATTCGGGCAACCCGGCGCGGTCGAGCCCCTGCTGCTCGGTGTCGACCGTGAGAACGCCGAAACCGACCGGTTTGCCGGTGTCGAGCGCGACTCGGGTGAGGCCGTCGGTCGCGGCCGACGCCACGAAGTCAAAGTGGGGAGTTTCGCCGCGCACGATCACGCCGAGGGCGACCACGGCATCCGCACCCGCATCGAGGGCAGCCTTCGCCACCACCGGCAGTTCGAAGCTGCCGGCCACCTGAATCTCGGTGACCGTGGCCCCGGATGCCGCGAGCACCTTGCGCGCACCGGCGAGCAGCCCCGAAGAGATGCGGGTGTGCCACAGGCCCGAGACGATCGTCACGTTCAGACCAGTGCCGTCGGTGTCGAGATCGGGTTTGCCTTCGCCGCTCATCGGAAGTCCTCCATCTGGTTCAGCTTGACGGCTTCATCCAATACCGCGTCGGTCGGTAGGGCGTGACCCATCCGGTCGCGCTTCGCCTCGAGGTAGCCCTCATTGAACTCGCCGACGCCGACGACGAGTGGCAGGAGTTCGGAGACTTCGACGCCGCGCTCCCGAAGCTGTCGCGCCTTCTCGGGGTTGTTGCTGAGCAGCCGTACCGAGTTCAGGCCGAGATCCTTCAGAATCGCGGTCGCCGCCCCGTAGTCGCGCGCGTCGGCCGGCAGCCCGAGCGCGAGGTTGGCGTCGAGAGTGTCGAAGCCCTTCTCTTGCAGGGCGTACGCCTTCAACTTGTTGATCAGGCCGATGCCGCGACCCTCGTGCCCGCGCAGGTAGACGACGACCCCACCCTGGGCATCGATCGTCTCGAGCGCGGAATCCAACTGGGGCCCGCACTCGCACTTGAGAGATCCGAACGCCTCACCGGTCAGGCACTCGGAGTGCACCCGCACGATGGCGCCGTTCTGCGGGTCGCCTTTGATCCACGCGACGTGGTCGGCGCCTGTCGAGCGGTCCCGGTAGGCCCGCACCCGGAACGTGCCGTGCTGGGTGGGAACGCTCGTCTCCACCTCAAACGACACCCGCTCGGTTTCGGGAATCTCGATGACAGCCGTCGGGTCGGACTCGCACTTGCGCTCCTCCATGAACCGGATGAGCTCCTCGATCGTGATGACCGGGATGTCGTGCTCCGCCCCGAGTTTCAGCAGACCGGGCAGGCGCATCATCTCGCCGCCCTCCTCGACGATTTCGCCGATGACGCCGACCGGGATCAGACCGGCGAGTTTGAGCAGATCGACGGTCGCTTCGGTGTGCCCGTCGCGCACCCGCACCCCGCCATCCACCGCACGCAGCGGCAGGATGTGGCCGGGTCGGATCAGGCTGGCCGACGTTGCCATCGGGTCGGCAAGCACGCGAAGGGTGTGGGCGCGATCGGAGGCGCTGATTCCGGTGCTCAACCGGTCGGAGGCATCCACGCTGACCGTGTACGCGGTGCCGCGCGGGTCCTGGTTGTCGGCCCACATCGGCGGCAACTCGAGCCGGTCGGCGATCTCGTTCGTCAGCGGCGCGCACAGGTAGCCGGAGGAATACCGGACGGCCCAAGCGATCCACTCCTGGCTGGCGAACTGCGCCGCCATGACGACGTCGCCCTCGTTCTCGCGGCCTTCATCGTCGGCCACGATCACCGGCTTGCCGTCGCGCAGAGCGGCGAGGGCAGTGGGGATGTCGGACAGAGTCATTCGGTACTCCCTTGGTAGGTCATGAGGCGCTGCACATGGCGCGCGAGGATGTCGGTCTCGACGTTGACGCGGTCTCCCGCAGTCAGAGCGCCGAGCACGGTGGCGGTGAGCGTCTCCGGGATCAACGACACCTCGAACCAGTCGTCACCTGCTTCGGAGACGGTGAGGGAGACGCCGTTCAGTGCGATCGAGCCTTTGCGAACGACCAGAGGAGCCAGATCGTTGCTCAGCGAAAATCTCAGGATGCGCCAGGCGTCACCGGGTGTGACCGACAACACTGTTGCGGTGCCGTCGATGTGACCCTGCACGATGTGACCACCCAGGCGGTCGCCGACGGAGGCCGCCCGCTCGAGGTCGACGCGATCACCGACCTTCCGTTCACCCAACGTGCTCATGGCGATTGAGACGGCCATGACATCCGCGGTGAACCAGTCGACTCCCTGATCGACGACGGTGAGGCAGACGCCATCCACTGAAATCGAGTCGCCGTGCTTCGCGTCGCTCACCACCAGTGGAGCAGCGATCGTGAGCCGTCCCGAGTCGCCGGAGCGTTCCCAGGCGAGAACCTCGCCCTGCTCCTCGATGATTCCGGTGAACATGTCAGCCTTCCTTCGGTGTTGCTGGCTTCGGGGTAGCCGCGATGAAGAGGTCGTCGCCCAGTTGTTCGACGCGGTCGATGTGCAGTCGGCGGATCGCATCCATCGTCGGGATGCCGAGGTCGCCGACCGCGAGCATCGGTCCGCCGAGCAGGACGGGGGCGAGGTAAATCGCGTACTCGTCGGCGAACCCGGCCGCGATGATCGCGCTCACCAGGGTCGGCCCGCCTTCGACGTAGACCCGCCGCACGTCGTTCTTCTGCAGGTCTGCGAAAACCTGGGTCAGGTCGCGGCTGTGGGTTTCGAGCACGCCGCGCGGGTGCGCGTGCAGTTTCGCCGTGACCGGGATGGCTCGCTCACCGACGACGACCGGCAGCGGCTGATGAGGGAGCAGCTCGCCGGCATCCCCGCGCGCGGTCAGCGACGGGTCGTCGGCAAAAACTGTGCCCGTGCCGACCAGGATCGCGTCACTCGCGGCCCGCTGCTCGTGCACGAGTTGCCGCGCGGCGGCGCCGGTGATCCACTGGCTCGAACCGTCGGCGGCGGCGGCGCGCCCGTCGATGCTTGACGCCCACTTCACCGTCACCCACGGGCGACCGCGCCGCATGACCTCAATCCAGGGGTGCAGCAGTGCCTCGCCCTCGGCCTCGAGCAGACCGTGGCCCACCGCGATTCCGGCCTCGGCGAGACGTTGAGCACCATGACCGGATGTCGCCCCCGGGTCTTTCACCGAGTAGACGACCCTCTCGACGCCCGCCGCGATGAGCGCCTCGGAGCAGGGTCCAGTGCGACCGGTGTGGTTGCACGGTTCAAGGGTCACGACGGCGGTGAGCCCGCGAGCATCCATCCCCTGTTGCTGTAGGTCGCTCAGCGCGACAATCTCGGCGTGCGGGGTGCCCGAGCCGTGGTGCCAACCCTCCGCGACGATGGTCCCGTCGTGGTCCACCAGCACGCAGCCGACCTGGGGGTTGCCGCCGGTGACCGGTCCGCGGGTCGCGAGGTCGAGGGCACGGCGCATCGGCGCTTCGTACAACTCGGTGTCACTCATCCGTCTACCTCGGTCTCAGCCGGGGACGGGAGGGTCGCGCAACCGTCTCCTGCTGAGCGCAGACAACGGCGGCGTGCATCCTCCCATCCGGACTTTAACCGTCGGTCCCGGAATTCCACCGGATCGGCTCTTGCAGCCTGTTGTGAATCGGTACTTCGGGCCAAAAGAGTTCGCAGACTATAACTGCCGGCGCGGAATTTCACCGCCCCCGGAGCACGTGCTTCGTATCACCAGGATACAACTGCACCCCGTCGCCGCGCATTCCCGGCCTCGGACGGTCGTTCACCCTTCGCGCGCACCAATCGGTCCACCTGAAACGCTCGGGTGCAGAACTTGGTGCGCGCGAAGGTCAGCGAGACCTCGAATCCCGGACCAAGGGTGGATCAGGTTCATCTCGAACAGCGGATCGGGTGGTCAACGACGGGGGAGAAATCCGACCCGGTCGTAGACCTTCTTCAGGGTCTCGGATGCGATGGCTTCCGCCCGGTCGGCATTCCCCGCGAGTACGCGGTCGAGTTCGGCCGGATCGGCAAGCAACTCAAGAGCCGCAGCCCGCACCGGTTCGAACGTGGCGACCACGGCATCCGCCGTCTCGGATTTCAGGTCACCGTAGCCGCGGCCCGCGAACGAGTCGACGAGGGTGGGGATCGACGAGCCGCCGAGCACCGACAGGATCGTCAGCAGATTCGACACCCCGGGCTTCTCGACCG
>JBDTNW010000186.1:0-4226 GCA_039933575.1 Pseudolysinimonas sp.
TGGTCGACCGCGAGTTGGCGCAGCAGTTCGGCATCCGCGCTGCGCACATAGCTACCAGACCCGCCGAAGCTGCCCAACGCGTCGTCGATCGCCCCGACCCGCAGAGTTCCGAACCGCGCATCGGTGTCGGTGATCAGGTAGTCCAGCGGCTGCGGGATGCCGGTGAGTGACAGCGTGCCCAGGAACTCGCGGATGCTGCTCGCGGTTTCGCCCGCAACCAGTGCGCGGGTCAACGAGACCGCGGTGATGCGGAACGACGAGGCGAGACCGCGAGCCTCGACCTCTGCCATCACGCGCAATCGCGTCTCAAGGTCGACGCGAAGCGGGCCTGGCGCGATCACCGAGAGGTCGTGTTGCAGGTACACGTTGTCGACTTCGGCCGGGAAGGATGCCGCCATCGCTTCGGCAGCCGCCTCGGTGCCGTCGAGCAGCAGCCGCGCTCCGGCGCTACTGGGAGCGCCCGCGCCGGTGATGCCCAGCAGTTCTGCTGTGCGCGCCGCGGTGATGGCACGCTCGCGTACCCACGACGCTCCCGCCGGGTACAGCCAGTCGAGATAGTCGAGCAGGCCGTCGCCCCAGACCGCATGGGCGCGCGTGCGCAGTAGGTCGCGGAGGTCGTCGGGAAGGCGAGAGAGCCACCCGCTCGCGAGTTCACCCCAGCGGTCGATCCGGGAGCCGGCGAGCCAGTCGGTGAGTCGATCCGTCGACACCCATTCGGGCCCGGCCAATACGGCAAGACCGGCTCGGGATGCGATGTCGAGCAGCAGTTCGACCTCACCGGCGTCGACGCCGGCGATCGCGGCGAGGCGTCGGGCATCGGGAAGGGCGAGTCCACCTCGGGTGAGACGTCGAGCCGGAGCTTCACGCAGGGCCAACAGCGTCTCGGTGACGGCACCGAGGGTTCCGAAGGCGCGGTCGCCCGCACCCCGGTCGATGAAGCGCACGTCGGCTTCGCTGACTGGCTCGAGAACTGCGGGCGGGGCGCCGTCGACCAGGTCGCGACCGGCGGGCAGGCCGAACGCAGGCCAGGCGCGTAACTGCTCGACCACGGCATCCCAGGGTGCGTACCGGCCCGATTCGGTACCGAGGAGTCCGGCGTCGAGCGCGGTAGCGATGCGTTCTCGAACGTCGGCGACCGGAAGGTTGAGCCGCGCGGAGAGTTGTTCGGCAGTTGGCGCTCCCGCGCTCTCGGCGAGTTCCCCCGCCACCGCGAGAAGCGCCAGGGTGCCGCGATCGAGCCGTTCGAGGGCCGCCTGAACCGAGCTGCGGTCGAGGAGTGCTTCGGCGAGATCGAAGAAGTCGCGGATGCCGGACTCGCGCACCAGACGCTGGGTCACCAACCGCGCGAGCGCGCCGTCATCCAGCGCCCGTAGCCGCGCGGCGAGCGCGAGGGCCGAACCGCTAGCTGCCATTGCTCGCGCTAGCGACCGTCGCGCGCGAGTCGGCGGCGCCGCACGACGCTGACGATCAAGAAGACCACGATCAGAATCAGCGCCAGAAAGAGGCCGATCAAGGGAAGCACTTTGACGGTCAGCCAGATGCCGGAGTTCGTGTCGGCTTTGGCGAAGCCCCCGACAATCACCGCGATGATCGCGGCGATTGACAGGCCAGCACTGGATGCGACCATCGCCACCAGGATGCGTTCGGTACGATTGAGCGGTACCTGGGTTTCATTCGCCACGGGTCAAGGATAGAGGTCAGCTGTCATGCCCACCGGCAAGGTCAAGTTCTACGACGAGGACAAGGGTTTCGGATTCATCGCATCGGACGATGGCACCGAAGTGTTCCTGCATGCTTCCGCGCTGCCCGCCGGCGCCGTTGTGAAGGCGGGTTCCCGCCTTGAGTACGGCATCGCCGACGGTAAGAAGGGCGCGCAAGCTCTCTCGGTTCGAATTCTCGAGACGCCCGTCACGATGGGGCAGCGCAACCGTCGCTCCGCCGACGACATGGCGATCGTGGTCGAAGACCTCGTGAAGCTCATGGATGGCATCGGTGCAGGACTGCGCCGCGGCCGGTACCCCGACAAGACTCACGGCGCGAAGATCGCTGCTGTGCTTCGCCGGGTCGCCGACGACCTCGACGCCTGATGTCGTCGGATACTGCTGACTCAGGCGGCACGGCCACCTTCGAAGAGGTCGCTCGTGCGGCGCTCGCCGAGATCACGACACCCGACACGATCGGTGCGTTGATGTCGCAGGTCGGTGAGGACGACGGCGTCGTCACCCTGAATTTCGTCTCGACGCTGTCGGGGTACCCGGGCTGGCATTGGTCGGTGAGCGCAGCCCAGGTTGCCGGTGAAGACCCCACAGTTCTCGAGGCCGAGCTCATGCCCGGTGATGGCGCGCTCGTCTCGCCGGACTGGGTGCCGTGGGTTGATCGCCTCGAGGAGTACCGCGCTGCTCAGGCGGCCGCAGGGCTCCTCGTCGAGGATGACGCGGATGCCGAAGGCGACCTCGAAGGAGACCTCGAGGATGATGACGACGTCGATGACGAGGACGATCTCGTCGACGGCATCGACTTCGAAAGCGACGAACTAGTCGCGCCGCCGCTGGGTGTAGACGAGCAGGATGAGCCCGAGGCCGAGCCCGATGAGGACAGTCCAGAGCCAGCCGACGTGCCCTGACTCCTGAAGGGGAGTGAGGAACACCAGCATCACCCCGAGGGCGACGAGCCACAGCACCAACCCGACCAACACGACCTTGCGGTCGTCGGTCTTCACCGGAGTCGGATCAGGGCGACGCTCTGAGTCTTTGAGGAAGAGGCGCATCAGTTCGCCGCCGCCGCGGGTTCGCGAGCGCTGTCCTGAACAGCAACCCGATCGAGCACCCAGTCGAGGCTCGCGATCAGGGCGGCGACGTCATCCGGTTCGACCGCGGTGAACGTCGCGACGCGTAACTGGTTGCGGCCGAGCTTGCGATACGGCTCGGTGTCGACGATTCCGTTGTCGCGCAAGATCTGCGCGACCGCGGCGGCATCGACTGTCTCGTCGAAGTCGATTGTCGCGACCACCTGCGACCGGTCGCCCTTCTCGACGACAAAGGGGCTCGCGATCGGCGATGCGTCGGCCCAGTCGTAGAGCAACCCCGACGAGCGCTTGGTGCGGGAGTCGGCCCAGGCCAAACCTCCGTTGCTGTTGATCCAGTCGAGCTGGTTTTCGAGCAGCAACAGCGTCGCGAGTGCGGGGGTGTTGAGGGTCTGGTTGAGGCGGCTGTTGTCGAGAGCCTGCTTCAGGCTCAAAATCTCGGGGATCCAGCGGTCGCTCGCCGCGATCCGCTCGATGCGCTCGACCGCGGCCGGCGAAACGAGCGCGAACCACAAGCCACCGTCGCTGGCCAGGTTCTTCTGCGGCGCGAAGTAATAGACATCCGCTTGCGACGCATCAAACAGGATGCCGCCCGCCGCGCTGGTCGCATCGATCACGGTGAGCGCGCCGGGGTCGGCGACCACGCGGGTGACCGGAGCCATGACGCCGGTCGAGGTCTCGTTGTGCGTCCATGCGTAGACGTCGATACCGGCCAGCACCTCGACATCGGTGCGGGTTCCACCGGCCGCGGTGATGACGTGCGGAGCCTCAAGGAAGGGAGCCTTCGCGGCGGCCGCGAACTTCGCGCCGAACTCACCGAACGCAAGATTCTCGCTGCGCTTGTCGATGAGCGAGAAGGCGGCGGCATCCCAGAAGGCTGTCGAGCCGCCGTTGCCGAGCAGAATCTCGTAGCCATCGGGTGCCGAGAACAGGTCGCTGAGGCCCGAGCGCACCCGGCCGACGAGGTTCTTCACCGGCGCCTGTCGGTGGGAGGTGCCGAGCAGAGCCGCATTCTGCTGAAGGTGGGCGATCTGTTCGGGGCGCACTTTCGAGGGTCCGCATCCGAACCGGCCGTCGGCGGGGAGAAGGTCGCGGGGGATCTCGAGGCTCGGCATGCTCGGATTCTACCGGCGTACCGGACGCCGCCCGGGCCGACGGGTACGCTGATCGACGGCAGCCGGGAGGCCAAGATGACGGATCTCGTCGACACCACCGAGATGTATCTCCGCACGATCCTCGACCTCGAGGAGGAGGGCATCGTGCCGCTGCGTGCTCGGATTTCGGAACGCCTCGGGCACTCGGGTCCTACCGTCTCGCAGACCATCGGACGCATGGAGCGCGACGGTCTGGTTCGGGTCGAAGGTGATCGCCACCTGGAGTTCACCGCCGAAGGCCGCTCGCGGGCGCTGCACGTGATGCGCAA
>JBDTNW010000187.1:0-4220 GCA_039933575.1 Pseudolysinimonas sp.
TCGACCAGCTCGCCCGCATCGGCTTCGACACCCTCGGCCTGCAGACCTACCTCACCGCCGGCCCCAAAGAGTCGCGTGCCTGGACCATCCACAAAGGCGACAAGGCTCCGCAGGCGGCGGGCGTCATCCACACCGACTTCGAGCGCGGCTTCATCAAGGCTGAGATCATCGGCTTCGGCGACCTCGTCGCGACCGGTTCGATCGCCGAAGCCCGCGCGAAAGGTAAGGCGCGCATCGAAGGGAAGGACTACGTCATGCAGGATGGCGACGTGGTCGAGTTCCGCTTCAACGTCTGAACTACCGGTGCGACGTCCGCGGCTCCGACGACGAGGCAGAAGCGCGTTTCCGGACTTCGCGGGTTGGGGTCGAGACCCGGACGAGGAGGCCGCGTATGCCGGCGAGTACCTGCGACGTGCGCGGGACTTCGTCGCGAATCTAGCCGTCGAGGGTCGCGGACTCGTCTACATGATCGGATAGATGCGGTGATATCATCATCGATATCATTCGGGAGGTCGGGCCAGTGACTTCGATCATTGTTCGGGGGCTCGACGAGTCCGTGAAGGCACAACTCGCAACTCAGGCGAAGCAACATGGTCGCTCGATGGAGGCCGAGGTTCGCGACATCCTCACGAAGGCCGCGAACCGGCCAAACATCGGGTTGGCGCTCATGAATGCTGTTCGTGACGGCGGTGGCATCGAGGGCCTCCAGGCTCCCGAGCGCACCGACGAGGCACGGGCGGTGGACTTCGGGTGATCGTTCTCGACACGAACGTCATCTCGGAGGTCTTCCGTCCGGAGCCCAATACGCGGGTCGTCGAGTGGCTGGAATCCCTGACCGGCGAGGTGGCGATCACAGCGGTCACGCTCGCCGAGCTGCTCGCCGGCGTGCGCCGCCTCCCGAATGGCCGACGTCGGTCAACTCTGAGCGCGAGGATCGACTCGGCGCTGAAGCCCTATCGCGACGCGGGGGTGCTGCTCCCCTTCGATGACGAGGCTGCTGACCACTACGCGGACGTCCTGGTCGCGCGGGAGAGGGTAGGCCGGCCGATTAGTACGGCTGACGCTCAGATCGCTGCGATCTGCCGGGCACACCGAGCCTCCCTCGCGACTCGAAACATTCAGGACTTCTCCGGAACGGGAGTTGACCTCGTCGACCCCTGGGACGACTGACGGAACGATCGATGTCGGTGGTCTCTCGCACCGTGTCGCTAGGGAACGCAACCCCTCGCATCGCCGACGTCTTCGACCCGTGGCTCGCCGCCTAAGCCGAGCGGCGCACCGGTCGACGACGTGATCGCATCCTCGGGGTGGGTATTCGCGCCCGGGAATGCCTCGAAGCCGAGGTCGACAGGATCGCGACCGATCCCGAGCGTCAGTTGGTCGAGCTCGAACGACAGTTCGCAACGCCGCGGGGCGTTCGGTCGCGTGCGATGGGCTACCGACACTGCTGCTCATACTTACGACCGAGCGGTGGATGCCATCCGAAACGCAGGATCGCAAGGCCCAACTTCAAGTCGTCGGCGCGTTGGGGCAGTGGATGGCGGCGCCGCGCTTTGTCGACCGGTACTGGTCTTTCTGTTCCGTACTTGAGGTGCAGGTGCAGGTCGGCCGGATGCGATCAACCACGGATTGACGTGAGCGCCCCTGAGAAACGAGACATCAGGCGTAGCATCATTGATGCGTTAGATGATGAGCGAGAGGGAACCATGAGGACGACAGTGACCATCGACGACGAGCTCATTGAACAAGCTGCGGCGCTCAGCGGGACCCGCGAGACTTCGGCGCTTCTCAAGCAGGGGCTGCGTGCGCTTATCGAACAAGAGAGCGCGCGGAGGCTAGCGAGGCTGGGAGGAAGCGACCCGGCGGCGGCGTCGGCGCCCCGCGAGCGGCGGACCACTGCCGCGTGATCCTCGTCGACACCTCAGTCTGGATCGACCATCTTCATCGAGCGGATCCGGAGCTCGTCGCACTTCTGGAACGCAACGACGTCGCGACCCACGCGATGGTGATCGGCGAACTCGCCCTCGGCACGATCGCGAAGCGCGACGAGTTCCTTGGCTTACTCGCGGCGCTCCCGGCGGCCAGCGAAGCGTCCCATGCCGAGGTGGTCGATTTCGTTTCGGCGCGACGACTGTATGGCCGAGGCCTGAGCCTCGTGGATGCGCACCTCCTGGCATCGGCTGTGCTGGGCGAAAGTACGTTGCTCTGGACGCGCGACCGCCGGCTTGCGTCCGCGGCCGCAGACCTGGGGCACGCATGGCACCCGTGACCTTTCAGCGGCAAAAGACGAGCCACACCCTCTAGCCGACGGGGGTCTGTCCCACTTCGGTCGCCCCGAACCAGCCGAGCCAACCGCCATCCATCGGCATGACCTCGTAGTCGCCGCACGCGTACACGTCGTCGGGCCACACGTCGGTCGACCAGTCCGCGGAAAGCTGCGGGATGCCGTGCCGGGCACCCAGCGCGCACGACGAAGGCAGATCAGACGGCGACACGACCCGGATCACCGACACGGTCTCGTCGGTGGTCGCGAGGTTGTGGATACCTGTCGAGTCGGCAGGGATCCACGAAGGGATGTCGACCCCGACCCAGCCCTCGGCGGCCGCGGCGTATGTGTCGAAGTCTTCACGATGCTGTTTGTGCACCAGATCGCCGATCTGGGCGCAGCCGGTGAGAGCGATCAGGAGGATGCCGCCCGCGAAGCCGGCGGTGGCGACGGTGGCGGAGTCGAATTGGGACATGCCTCCAGCCTTGGTGTGCACGTCGGGGAAAGCATCGGGCGCGAGGCCGATCGGCATCATCCCGCAGACGGATCGGCGCCCCGACCCGTGAGGGAGGGGGCGCCGATCAATGCGAATCGGGGACTACGGCGTCGTGGCCGGCTCCGGGTTGGAAGCCTGCTGCGCCGCGTACTCGTCACGCAGCTGATGGATGTGTGCGTCGATGTCGGCAAGATCAGTCGGAACGGCCAGACTGCACTCGCCGAGCTCCTGGTCGACCTGAAGGGTGAGACCTGCCTTGCCCTGGGCGTGAGCATCGGCAACGGTGCCGTGGTCGATCTCATTCGCGGCCGACGTCTGGTTGACCGCCGACGCATCCTCGCAGAGGTGGTAGACCTTTCCGCCCGGCGTCCACCAGACGTCGTCGCCGCCGCTCGTGAGTTCCGCGACGATGGCCGTGTAGTCGTCGACCTGGCCCGCATTGGCGATGACGCCTTCGGTGTTGGCTTCTTGCGAGGGAGGGCTGTAGCTGATTCCGAGAAGCACCGCGACGATGAGCAAGATGCCACCAACGGCACCCGCGAAGCCCTTCGTGCGACCGTCGAGGTTCTTGCTGAGCAAGATCACAATGATGATCGGCACGAATGCAATGAGCGGGATGAGCGCCCCCAGCTGGTTCTGCACGAAGAAGCGCACCGGCTCTTGCCGAGAGGCCGGGTCTGCTTGGTTGGCGGCTTTCCACAGCTGCGATCCGATGATGGTGAAGATGCCGATTACGACGAGAAGAGCGAGCAGCGCCCAGAAGAACCAGCTCGGCTGCACGTTCGGGTCGCCATCGACGTTGGTGCCGCGCAGGATGAAGAGCATGTACCAGATGCCGACGGCTTCGAGGACGATCGCGACCACCCACAGGATGACGGCGATCACGCGCTTGGAGCCAGCCGAGGCCTTGGCTTCCGGCGTGGCCTTCCAGCCGGTGCCTTCGGTGACGCGCTTATCCGCCTCGGCCCTCACGTCGGCCGTCTGCTTCGCGGTCTGGGGTGCGGATGACGCCTGAACGACCTTCTTGCCGCTGCGGCTCGTGGGTTCTGCCATGATGTGTGCCCTCCTGGGTGCTAACTGAGCATGATCATAGCGGCGCTCAGAGACGCGCTGACGTTCCGTTTCCGTCTCGTGACATGCGTCAAGACTTCGCGGCAGCCCGTGCGATTCGCGTGGCGTCGATGCCGAGTTGCCGAAGGTTGCCGGTCAGCGGGTTGGAGTAGCCGATGAAGTACAGCCCCGGATGCTCGGGCAGCTGTGCGGCCGCGTTCACCGTGGGCCGACCCTTCGCGCCGAGCACACCGAGGTGTCCGACGAGCGGTTCGAGTCCGCGCTGAAAACCGGTCGCGACGACGACCGCATCGGGGGTGATCCGCGTGCCGTCGCCGAGCAGCACGGCATCCTTGTCGAATCCGGTGACCTCCGCGACCGCAGTGATCTTCCCCGCGCGGAGGGCGG
>JBDTNW010000188.1:0-4200 GCA_039933575.1 Pseudolysinimonas sp.
TCTGGTGCGCCTTGCGGCCGGTGACCGATTGTCCGAGGAGTTCGATCGTTCCGCTGCGGAGTGGAACGCCTCCCGCGATCGCTCCGAAGAGCGTGCTCTTGCCGGCGCCGTTGGGTCCGACAAGGCCCAGGATTTCTCCCGGACTTACGGTCAGCGAGACGTCATTGACCGCGAGCACGCCACCAAAAGCGACAGTCGCTCCCCGAACCTCAAGCAGCGGGCCGGCCACCGTCTGCGCTGCGGTCATGGCCTGCTCCTCTCGGTCTCGACGGCATCTCGGATCTCATCGGGATCCGAGGGTCCGCCGGTTCTGGCGCGGGAAATCGGCAGCAGCCGTCGCACCGCACGTCCGAGCCGCGACAGCAGGGCGACGATGCCACGCGAGTTCACGAGCATGATCACGATCACGATCAACGCGTAGGCCATGCCGGCGAGTCCGGACGGGCCGGACGCAAACGTCGACGACAAGATCTGCTGGGTCGGGATGATGACGGCCGCGCCGATCACCGGGCCGAGCACCGTGCCGCGGCCGCCGACGAGTGCGACCAAGGCGATGATGAAGCCGGTGTTGGCCCCGAGCCCGGTCAGCGGATCGATGTAGCGCAGATACTCGAGCATCAAGCTTCCGGCGATGCTCGTGACGGCAGCGCTAATCATGAGGCCTGTCAACCGGGTTCGAGTCACGTTCACACCGGCTGCCCGGGCGGCATCCGCATCGTCACGGCTTGCCCGCAAGAAGAGGCCGAGCTTGCTCTTTGCGACGATCGCCACAATCAGGGTCGCGCCCGCGAGGAAGAAACACAGCACGAAGTACAGCTCGAGTTTCGATCCGAACTGGAACATCACCGGGTTGTCGCGGGTAAAGGGAAGCGAGAGTCCTTGGTCGCCCCCGGTGAACTCCCGGAAGTGAGTGGCGAGGTCGGCGAACAGCAGGGAGAGCACGAAGCTGGCGAGGGTGAAGTAGACGCCCTTCAACCGGAGGGCCGGAAAGGTCAGTACCGCGCCGAGGAGCGCCGCGAGTGCCGCTCCGACGAACATGCCGATCCACGGCGTGATGCCCCAAAAGATCGTGAGCATTGCCGTCGTGTAGGCACCGATCCCGAAGAACACAGAGTGCCCGAACGACAGGAGTCCGCCGTAACCGCCGATGACGTTCCATCCTTGACCGGCGATGGCCCAGATGATCGCGATGATCGCGACCGTCAGGATGTACTCCTGCTGGATCAGCCAGTACGGCAGCGAGAGCGCCGCGACCAGGACTCCGATCGCTGGCAACGCCACTTTGAGGGGAGGGACCAGCCGGTTCACAGAACAACTCGCTTTCCGAAGAGGCCATTGGGGCGCAGCAGCAGCACGACGAGGAAGACCACCCAGATCGCCACGTTCTGCATGTCGAGTGCAATGTAGGTGCCGGTCGCCTGCTGAACAACGCCGACCAGAACTCCGGCAAGGAAGGCGCCCCGGATGCTTCCCAGCCCGCCGAGCACGATGATCACGAATGCGATCGCCAGGTAGCCGAAGCCGCTCGACGGGTTGACCGTTTGGTAGGTGGCCAGCAAACCGCCGGCCAGGCCGGCCAGCGCGATGCCGATGCCCATGCTGATCGAGAGCATTCGCCCTCGGTTGACGCCGACGGCCGCGGCCGCCTCACCGTCATCGACGATGGCCCGCAGGCCACGCCCAAATTCAGTGCGATTGACCGCGACGTCGATCACGATGAATGCGACAAGCGCGATGACGAACGCCACCGCCTGCGCGCGGGAGACCGAGATGCCTCCGACCAGCCAGCTGCCGTCGAGAACAGTGGAGATGCTGCGGTCCTGCGAACTGAACAGCGAAAGCAACGCGGACTGGATCAGGATGCCGATGGCCGCCGTGATCACAATCTGCGGGAGGTGAGCGTCGTCCTCGTTGGTCGCCGTGACGTGCGAGCGACGAAGCAACAGGACGTACACCAGAACACCCAGCAGTCCGACCCCGAGGGCGATCACGGGGATGAGGAGCAGCCCGACCGAGCCGAGCGCGCCGACCGTGACGATCGTCGCGTACATCCCGATCGTCAGAAAGTCGGCGTGGGCAAAGTTCGCAATCTTCGAGATCCCGAAACTCAGCGACAAGCCGCTGCTGATGATCCCGTAAAGCCCTCCGACGAGCACCCCAGAGACGAGAACTTGGATCAGGGTTTCCATGCGTAACCGATTCCGTAGAGGGATGCACTGCCGCAACCCTGAGGCTGCGGCAGTGCATCCATTTCACCTAGTGTGCTGGACTCGACCTATTTGAAGACGGGCTTCGCCGACTGGTATTCCTTGGGCCACACGGTCCGAGGGGTTCCGTCCTGCCACTGAATCAGCACCGGGATGGCCGACGGGTTCGTTCCGTCGGCATCGAACTTCACCGTTCCGCCGGGCATCGCCGCAGCGGGACCCTTGGTCGCGTCGATGTCGCGCAGCGCCGACGTGATGTCGGCCGGGGCGCACGAGGCCGAGTCTTCCATCGCTTGCGCGAGCAGGTAGACGTCTACCCACGACTCTCCGGCCTCCATCGGCATGAATTCTCCATGCTCGGTTTCATAGGTCTTGGCCGAGGCTTCGACACCATCGAGCGGAAGGTCCCAGTTCCAGGCGCTCACCGCGAACAGTCCTTCGACCCCATCACCCATGACGTCGGCGAAGCTCGGCACGACGAACGCGCCACCGAAGCCCATGATCGGCGTGTTGATTCCTCGAGCGCGCAACGCCTTGACGATCAGCGAGGCATCGGCCGGGCTTCCGCTGAGGAGGATGAGATCCGCCTTCTGGTCGGCGAGGCGGTTCACGATCGGACTGGCATCCGTGATTCCCGGGGCGTAGAACGTGGGCTCTGCAGTCGTGGCACCACCGGCAGCGAAAGCGTCGAGCGCCGTCGTGATCTGCTGCGTGTTGGCCACGTCATTCGGACCGACGCCTGCGACGGTGTTGAAGCTCACGCCCACCGATTTGGCCGCGTTGGTCATGTAGTCGGTGGCCGCACCACCGATTTCCGACGACTTGGGCGGCGGCTGGAAGTAGTACTCGTAGCCGCGGGCGGAGAGCGTGTCAGCCCAGGACTGGGTCAGGATCGGCACGCGAGCCTCTTCGGACACCGTCGAGACGGAGTTGGTGACGGCGCTCGACCAGGCCCCGACGAGGGCGACGGCGCCATCTTCGATCAACTTGGTGGTGGCCGTGCTGGCCTGCGCCGGGTCGGCCGAGCTGGTGTCTCCGGGAACGATTGAGAGTTTCGCGCCGCCGAGCGATGCGATGCCCCCTGCGGCGTTGATCTCTTCCGCGGCGAGTTGCATCCCCTGCAGAGAGTTGGTGCCGAAATCGGTGAACGGTCCGGACAGGGGCAACGGAGCACCAATGGTGATCGTGGCGCCGCATTCTTCTGTCAGCGTGGCGACCGGGCCGGGTTGCGTAGCGAGTCCGCCACAGGCCGCTAGCGAGACGGTGGCTCCAGCCACTGTCGCGAATAGCGCCGCACGGGTCAGTCGTGAGCGTGAAAGCATCGACATCCTTGTGATTCCTTTCGGGGGCCTCTGCGTCGTCGGGGGCTTACTTGCCCTCGCCGACGCACCTCGCTGCTTCGTTGCAGCGACTTCAGGCGATGTTAGGTGACTGCTGGCACGTTACACAATAGCTGATTGCAGCTAACTGACAATTACCGATACGGTGGCACCACTGGCCGAAGATGCCGAGAATTGGGAATCGCGATGACCACACAATCAACGTCCAACGTCAACGACGACGAAAACCTTTTCCAACGCGGTGACGCGATGCGCCGACGGGTCCTCGGCGACGCGCACGTCGATCGCTCACGGCAGAACGCCACCGACTTCACGCGCCCTCTGCAAGAACTCGTGACCGAGTACTGCTGGGGTGAGATCTGGAACCGTCCCGGCCTCGATCTGCCGACTCGCAGCCTCATCAACATCGCGATGCTCACGGCGCTGGGCAAACATGAAGAGCTGCAACTCCACGTGCGCGGCGCGATCCGCAACGGGGTTACGCGCGATCAGATTCAGGAGGTGCTTCTGCAGTCGGCGATCTACTGTGGCGTGCCTGCCGCCCTCGAAGCCACCCGATACGCTCAGGCAACCCTCGACGTCATCGATAGCGAGTAGCCACCATGAACCGCCCCGCGACCAACGGCCGGCCGGAGAGGATGCCGCTCGTCGCG
>JBDTNW010000189.1:0-4179 GCA_039933575.1 Pseudolysinimonas sp.
ACGGCGTCGGCCGCGGTGTAGCGACGCAGGTGCTCGAGTGCCTCGCCTTTGGTGGTCGAGCGCACCGAGAACTCGAGCACATCCTTGCCCCGGCGCACAGTGAGATTCTGGATTTCGGCTTGGGCCTCGCTGAGCGCCACGAGGTGGGCGACGCGAGAGTTTTCGTCGGTCGCCAGCCGGGTGTGTAACGCGAATCCGGCCGGTTTCGTCTCAAGCCACACCCGGTCAATCGAGTCGGCAACGTCTCCCAGCACCTCGTGCAGCACCTCGACCTGCTCGATCTCGGCGGTGTCGAGACTCACCCGAAACGCGGGGTCATCCAGTCGGATCTCGATCCCGTGGGAGCCGACCAGCAGGACGTTGTCGGGGAGGTCCGCAACTTCTTCGAGGCTCGCCAGCGCGCGGCCGGAAATTAGGGCGACTCGGGTGTTGCGCATCCCGAGCAGAGCGAGCACCGCCTCGCGCGCTTCCGGCAGGGCACGCGCGTGCTCTGGAGAATCGACCTCAAAGGCAAGGGTGCCGTCGAAGTCGAGAGCGACCAGCAACCGTCGGGTGCGGGCGAGTTCGCGCAGCGCTGCGACCAGGGCCGACGGTAACGGGGTCGCGGGGATGCGATGTCGCGCGGTCAACGCTTCGCCGGGCGTTCGACGGTCCACTCGAGGTCGCCGAGCGGGTCACTGTCCGGGTCGCTGCCCGGGTTCGACCCGACTCCGTCGTGCACCTCGCCGAGCGCATGCAGAAAGTCATGTGACCAGTGCGCAACGTCGTTCTCGCGCACCTTCTTACGCATCGCCCGCATCCGCTTCCCGCGTTCCGGGCGCGACATCGCGAGGGCCTGCATGATCGCATCCTTCATGCCGTCGATGTCGTGGGGGTTGATGCGAAGGGATGTCTTCAGCTCGTCGGCGGCGCCAGCGAATTCGCTGAGCACGAGCACGCCGTCTTCGTCGAAGCGCGCCGCGACGTATTCCTTCGCGACCAGGTTCATGCCGTCGCGCAAGGCCGTCACGAGCATGATGTCGGCAGCGAGGTAGAGGGCCGCCATCTCCTCCCGCGGAAAGCCATGGTGCAAGTACTTGACGGCCTGGTGAGCGGTCGTGCTGAAGTCGCCGTTGATGCGCCCGACCGTCAGTTCAATCTCGTCGCGAAGGTGCTTGTAGGTTTCGACCCGCTCCCGGCTGGGGCTGGCAATCTGCACCAGGGTGACGTCGTCGACCCGCACCCGCCCGTCTTCGAGAAGTTCACCGAAGGCCTTGAGCCGGTGCCCGATGCCTTTCGTGTAGTCGAGACGGTCGACCCCGAGGATGACCACCCGCGGATTGCCGAGCTCTTCCCGAATCTGCGCGGCTCGCGCCTGAACCTCGGGGGTGCGGGCGAGCGCTTCGAAGGCGGCCGCGTCGATCGAGATCGGGAATGGTCGGGCAACCACCCGGCGGGCGGGAAGCGACCCTGACGCCGGTACCTCGATGTGCGGGCTCTTCGTCGCGTAGCCGAGCAACCTGCGCGCGGCACGCGAGAAGTTGCCGGCGTCAGAGACCCGCTGAAACCCCACGACGTCGGCGCCCAGCAGCCCTTCGATGATCTGGGTGCGCCACGGAAGTTGGGAAAACAACCCGTACGCCGGAAACGGGATGTGGTTGAAAAAGCCGATCCGAAGGTCGGGCCGGGCCAGGCGGAGCATCTGGGGAACCAACTGAAGTTGGTAGTCCTGCACCCACACCGTCGCGCCCTCTGCCGCAACCGCTACCGCCGCATCCGTGAACCGCTGATTGACCTCGACATAGCTCTCCCACCACTCGCGGTGGTAAGTCGGCGGCGCGATCACGTCGTGATAGAGCGGCCAGATGGTGTCGTTGCTGAACCCCTCGTAGTAGTTCTCGATCTCGTACTCGGAGAGGGCAATCGGGATCACCCGGATACGGTCGTGCGTGAACGGGTCGAGGGGAGCGTCAGGCTGACCGATCCAGCCGACCCAGGCACCTTCGGCTTCGCGCATGACGGGCTCGAGAGCCGTGACCAGACCGCCCGGCGACTGCTTCCAGCTGGCGGTGCCGTCCTCGTCAACGATCCGATCGACCGGCAGACGGTTGGACACCACGACGAAGGCGTAGCGCTCGTCAGGCATCTGTTCACGGTAGCGCACTGCCCTGGGGAGGCCGGAGTTCCCAATTCCGTCACATCCCGGACACATCTCCAGGTTAGGTTGGTCCCAAATGATTTCGATTGGCATGAGCACCTCCTGCAACTTCCCGATGGGAGTGGAGCAGTCGTTCCGGCTCGCACGCCTGGCCGGGTACGACGGACTCGAGGTCATGGTGACGACCGATCCGGTCAGTCACAACGCCGCCGCGCTGCGCGCATTGAGCGAGCGGTATTCGATGCCGATCTTCTCGATCCACGCCCCTTCGCTGTTCTGGATGCAGCTGATTGGCGGTCGGGATGCGCAGCTCAAGCTCGAACGCTCCGCAGCGCTCGCGACCGAGGTGGGGGCATCCACCGTTGTCGTACACCCGCCGTTTCGCTGGGAGCGTGGCTACGCGCGCAACTTCGAGCGCATCGTGCGGCAGACCGCCGCGAATTCGGGCGTGACCATCGCGGTCGAGAACATGTTCCCGTGGCGGTTGCTGCCAGGAAAATTCCCCCGCCCCCTCACCGCCTACGCGCCGAGCCCCGATCCGCTTGATTTGGATGTCGACGCCATGACGCTCGATTTCTCCCACGCGTCTCTGACGGGCCGTGACTCGCTCGAATACGCGATGGCGATGGGCGACAAACTGCGCCACGTTCACCTCTGCGATGGCTCTCGGTCTGTCGATGACGGCAACCTGCACGATGAGCACCTGGTCCCTGGCCGCGGAACCCAACCGGTTGCCGAAACCCTCACCTACCTCGCCGAGCGGGGGTTCGACGGGCATGTCGTCGCAGAGATCGGTTTGCACAAGATCCGCAACCAGCAGACCCGCCTTGACATGCTGATCGAGACCGCGGCCTTCGCCAAGGAGTACCTCGGCCAAGAGCACACCACGCGCGACCCGATGTCGATCTCGCGCGACGACCGCATCAACGGACGCACCGTCCGTCGCGCCCGCAAGGCCGCATCCCGCGCTTAGCCCGCGTGTGCCCCCATTCGGACCGCGGTGCGGTCAGGCCTGAGCGGCCGCTCAGCACCGCGCGACGGCGACACGCTCGTAAACGACCCGACACGCGACCGCGCTAACAATCGGGGGCTGAGCCGACCACAACATCCCGCTGGGGTGTCTCGCAACGAGTGGTCAAGCAGCGATGCGGGGGTAGCGTGGGTATCGACCACGGGAGGCCGCGTTGCGCAGGTACATCTTCAACTGGAGCGTTCTGAGTTCGCTCTTTGGCGCCGTTGGCGTCCTTCAGGCGACCCGACGTGGGCCGCGCGACTGGCGGCTCATCCTCATTTGGATCGCGTGGTTGATCAACGTCGCGCTCGCCGTGGGAACCGTGGTCGAAGACTCACACGACGCAGAGGAGTGGTGAAGATGGATGACCCCAACGGCCCCGGTGGCTTCAACGGCCCGAATGTCGGTGACTTCAACGGCGGGTTCGGGATGTTCGGCCATCTCGCCGGTCTAGTCGGCGCACTCGTCATCTTCGCGGCGATCGTCGTCGTGCTGGTGCTGTTGGTTCGTTTCCTGCTCGTCTCGACGCGCGCCGCGAAACTGTACATCGAGCGCTCCACCCCGACCTCGACGCCCCCGGCGAAGCAGAAGCCGTAGCTCCGGCCGTTCAGGCCAGGAACCCGCGCAGAAGCACCCCCGACGCTTCGAGGTGTTCGCGCATCGCCTCGGCCGCGCCCTCCTCGTTCCCGGCCAGGATCGCAAACACGATTGCTTCGTGCTGACGGTTGGAGTGCTCGATTGCCCGCGCCAGCAGCGGAAAGGTATCGAGCAGTTCGTTCACCCGCGACCGGTTGTCGGCGAGCAGGGTGACGAGGGACGGCACCCCGACAATCTCGGCGAACGCCAGGTGCAACCGCGAGTCGAGCCGGCGATAGTCGGTGGGTCCCGCGGCCTGAACCTCGCCCAGCCGAGTCCAGAGCAGCGCGCGGTCGTCGGCCCCGAGGCTGCGAGTGGCGGCGGCGCGCACGGCCCCCAGCTCGAGGATCTCGCGCAACCCGATGACATCCTCGATCTCGGATGCCGTTGGCGG
>JBDTNW010000190.1:0-4171 GCA_039933575.1 Pseudolysinimonas sp.
CTGGATGCCGGAATCGACGTGATCTCGACCGTCAACATCCAGCACATCGAGTCGCTCAACGATGTTGTGCAAGGCATCACCGGCATCATCCAACGCGAGACGATTCCGGATGCCGTGCTGCGCGAGGCCGATCAGGTCGAGCTGGTCGATCTCGCGCCACAGTCACTGCGCAACCGGCTCTCAGAGGGGCTGGTGTACCCGGCCACTCGGGTCGACGCGGCACTCAGCAACTACTTCCGGCTCGGCAACCTCACGGCACTCCGCGAGCTCGCGCTGCTTTGGCTGGCGGACGAAGTCGACTCCGCCCTCAAGAAATACCGCGCCGAGCAGGGGATCTCGGCGCCGTGGGAAGCGCGGGAGCGGATCGTCGTGGCCCTGACCGGTGGGCCCGAGGGCGAAACACTGCTGCGCCGCGGAGCACGTATCGCCGCGCGGTCAAGCGGCGGGCAACTCTTCGCCGTGCACGTCACGAGCCCCGACGGCCTCGCCGAGCGTGATCCAGCGGTGCTCGCCGGGCAGCGCGCCCTGGTTGAGACTCTGGGCGGCACGTATCACCAGGTGGTGTCTGACCGGGTTCCCGAGGCTCTGGTCGACTTCGCGCGCAGTGTCGATGCGACCCAGCTCGTCATCGGAGTCAGCCGTCGGGGTCGTTTTGAGGCGCTGCTCGGGGGTGCGGGGACTTCGGGCACCGTCATCCGGCTCTCGGGCGAGATCGATGTACACATCGTCTCGCACTCCGAAGCCGGTGAACGTCGGCTGCCGAGGCTGGGTGGGTCGCTCTCGGTTCAGCGTCGACTGATCGGTTTCGGAATCGCCCTGGTCGCACTCCCCCTGCTGACCTGGTTGCTGTCCGCCGGCCGCAGCGCCGAGTCGATCACGAGCGATGTGCTCGCCTTCCAACTCATGGTCGTGATCGTGGCGCTGGTCGGCGGCATCTGGCCGGCCGTGCTCGCCGCAATCGCCGCCGGTCTGCTGCTCGACTTCTTCTTCGTCGACCCGCTGTACACGATCACAATTGCCGAGCCGCTGCACCTCGTCGCGCTCTTGATCTTCGTGGTCGTCGCAGTTCTGGTCAGCGTCGTTGTCGATCAGGCGGCTCGCCGAGCCCGCTCTGCAGCCCGTTCGGCGGCAGAAGCCGAAGTGCTCGTCACCATCGCGGGAAGCGTCCTCGGAGGCGAAGAAGCTGCCCAGGCGCTCGTCACGCGATTGCGGGAGTCGTTCGGGATGACGAGTGTGTTGCTGCGACAGAATGGCGAAATCGTCGCCGTCGCCCGCGACCCCGACCTGTCGGCCGACAGCGATCAAGAGACGACGATCCCGATTGGCGCCAATGCTGGGCTCGACCTGCGCGGTCGCCCCCTCACTCCGTCGGACCGGCGGATCCTCGGTGCGTTCGTCTCGCAACTGGAGACTGCGCTCGAACAGGGTCGCCTGCGCGCGGAGGTCGCGGGGGTACGTCCACTTGCCGAAGCCGACCGGCTGCGCAGTGCGCTTCTGGCTGCTGTCGGACACGACCTACGTCGGCCCCTTGCGGCAGCCCGCACGGCCGTCACGTCGCTGCGCAGCGACGAGGTCGAGCTTGCAGAAGCCGACCGGGATGAGCTGATCGCCACTGCCGATGAGAGCCTCGCCGCACTCAGCGACCTCGTGACCGACCTTCTCGACGTGAGCCGTCTGCAGGCCGGGGTGCTCGGCGCCGCACTCGACGACGTCGCCCTCGACGATGTCGTGGGCGGCGCACTTGATGAACTCGGGCTGGGCCCGGGAGCCGTGACCCTTGACCTCACCCCGGTCAGCGAGGTTCGAGCCGATCGCGTGCTGCTCGAACGCGTCGTCGTGAACCTGGTCACCAATGCCCTGCGCTACGCACCGGCGGGCACGCCCCCGATCGTGGCGACCAGTGAACTCGGCGAGCGCGTGCAGCTACGGGTCATCGACACCGGACCCGGCATCCCGCTGGAACGGCGAGAAGATGTCTTCGTACCGTTTCAGCGGTTGGGCGATACCGACAACACAACCGGGATCGGCTTGGGACTTGCGCTCTCGAAGGGGTTCGTGGAGGCCATGGGCGGAACGCTGGAAGCCGAAGACACCCCCGGTGGCGGGCTGACCATGGTCGTCGAACTGCCGGCTGTCACCGAGGCTGGATCATGAGAATTCTGATCGCCGACGACGACCCGCAGATCCTGCGCGCGCTGCGCATCACTCTGGGGGCGCGTGGCTACGACGTGACGACGGCATCCGACGGAAAGGCCGCGCTCGACGCTGCCGCCAAAGTGCATCCTGAACTTGTCGTGCTTGACCTCGGGATGCCGGGGCTCAGCGGCGTCGAGGTGATCGAGGCGCTGCGCGGCTGGACGGCGGTTCCGATCCTGGTCGTCTCGGGGCGCACTGATTCGTGGGACAAAGTGGAGGCCCTCGACGCAGGCGCCGACGACTACGTCACCAAACCGTTTGCGGTCGACGAGTTGCTCGCGCGGGTGCGCGCCCTGTCGCGGCGCACGCCAACGGCATCCGACGAGCCCGTCGTGAATTTCGGCGACGTCGTCGTCGACCTCGGCGCTCGCGTCGTCACCCGCGCCGGGACGACGGTTCGACTCACGCCCACCGAATGGCGCATCTTGGAACTACTCGTGCGCAACCCCGGGCGTCTCGTCACGCGCGAAACACTGCTCACCGAAGTCTGGGGTCCGCAATACACCTCGGACACCGGGTACCTCCGGCTCTACCTCTCACAGCTGCGCAAGAAGCTCGAACCCGAACCCTCGACGCCGCGCTACCTCATGACCGAGTCGGGAATGGGCTATCGCTTCGTCAGCGATGCGGTGGGCGGGGATTCGGTGGGCGGGGATTTGGTGGGCCCTGAGGGACTCGAACCCCCGACATCCTCGGTGTAAACGAGGCGCTCTACCAACTGAGCTAAGAGCCCCGACCCGACGAACGGGATCGGCCCCTCCGATGGTATCGGCCCAATATGCTGGGCGAGCCCCAAGTAGAACGACGGAAGAGGCAAGGGATGTCGCGGTCACGGTTGCTGAGGACCTTGGGTGGGCTCGGAGTTGCGGCACTCGCTGCCGCCGGGCTGTCCGCCTGCGTCGGAACGCCCGGCGGCATCCAAGCACCCGACAGTTGGACGGTGCTCACCTACGAGATCGCTGACACCAACCTCGAACCGTTCATGATGCAAGACGTCGAAGAGATGGGTCAGGTCGGCTCGAAGCCCGGCTTCAACCTCATCTCGTTCATCGACCGTGCCGAGGGCTATACCGACACCCCGGTGCTGGGACTTCCCGACTGGACCGGCGCGAAGTGGCTTCAGGTCGAGCCGGGCGGCACCGCGAACGTCCTGCAAGACTTCGGGCCGGTCGACACCGGTGATCCGGCGCTTCTGGCCGACTTCATCCGCGAGAGCATCTTGAAGTTTCCGGCCGCGCACTACGCGTTGATCATCTCCGACCACGGCGCCTCCTGGCCCGGCGTCGGCGGCGATGAGTCCGCGGACTACGACACGCTGACCCTCGACGAACTCAACCAGGGCATTGGTGACGGTCTGGCCGGGGCGGGTGTCGACAAGCTCGACCTGCTCGGCTTCGACGCCTGCCTGATGGCGACCTACGAGGTGGGTTCCGTCATGGCCGCCCACGCCGACCGGATGGTCGCCTCTCAAGAGCTCGAGCCCGGCCACGGCTGGGACTACACGGCCCTGGAGGCCGCGTACCGCGGCGAGTCGGTGGATGACGTCGGCAAGGCGATCATCGACGGCTTCCACAACCAGGCCCTTCACGAGGGAACCGAGAACGAGATCACTCTCGCCCTGATCGACCTCACCAAGTTCAGCGAAGTCGATACCGCCGTGTCGGCGTTCGCGAAAGCGATGACTTCACGGGTGTCTGACGTCGCACCGACGGTCGGTCGAACGCTCGCCCAAACCCTCGGGTTCGGCACTAACCCCGACCCTCGATACGACACCCAGATGAAAGACCTCGCGATCCTCGCGGGTGAGATCAGTGTCGACGCTCTCGACGTCGCGGATGAAGCGGACAACGTGGTGCGCGCCGTCAATGACGTCGTGCTCGACAAGGTTGACGGCCAGGCGACGCGCGGTGCCACTGGGCTCTCGATCTACTTCCCGCCGGACGGCCAGCTCTACAACCCCAACTATTCGGCGGTT
>JBDTNW010000191.1:0-4170 GCA_039933575.1 Pseudolysinimonas sp.
GGCACCGTCATCCTTCCGCACGGCACCGGCAAGGTCGCCCGCGTCATCGTCTTCGCGACGGGCCCGGCTGCTGAAGCCGCGCTCGCCGCAGGCGCCGACGAGGTCGGTGGCCTCGAACTGATCGAGAAGGTCGCCGCCGGTTACACGGCGTTCGACTCCGCAGTCTCGACTCCGGAGCTCATGGGCCAGGTTGGTCGACTCGGCAAGGTGCTCGGCCCGCGTGGCCTCATGCCCAACCCGAAGACCGGCACAGTCACCCCGAACCCCGCGAAGGCGGTCGAGGAGATCAAGGGCGGCAAGATCGAGTTCCGCGTCGACAAGCACTCCAACGTGCACTTCGTGATCGGCAAAGCCGGCTTCTCGTCCGACCAGCTCGGTGAGAACCTGCGGGCCGCACTTGACGAGATCAACCGCGCCAAGCCCGGTTCCTCGAAGGGTCGCTACATCCAGAAGGGGTCGGTGTCGACAACGTTCGGCCCCGGCATCCCGCTCGACGTCAGTGTCCTTTAGCCCGTCCTTCGGACGGCGAGTTCACTGAACGTCAGCATTAGACAGGCGAGCGCCGCGGATTCCGCGGCGCTCGCTGTCGTTGCGGCCGCGACCTTCCCCCTCGCCTGCCCGCCTCACACGACGGACGAGGCCAAGGCATCCTTCATCGCCGCCAACCTCATGCCGAGCCACTTCGACGGCTACCTCGCCGACCCGGCACGCGAGCTGTACCTCGCCGAAGTCGAGGGCGAGCCCGTCGGCTACACGATGCTGGTCGTCGGTGAGCCCCAGGATCCGGATGTCGTGGCCGCGATCACGCTGCGCCCGGCGGCCGAGCTGAGCAAGTGCTACGTGATGCCCGGTCACCACGGGGCGGGAATCGCGGGTGCCCTGATGAGCGCGACCCTCAACGCCGCGAGTGCGTGTGGAGCCGCGGGCATCTGGCTCGGGGTCAACGAGGAGAACGAACGCGCTCAGGCGTTCTACGAGAAGTCGGGATTCGCCAAGGTCGGTCGCAAGCGCTTCCTGGTCGGCGAGCGCTGGGAAAACGACTACGTCATGGAACGGTCGCTCTAGTCCTTCCCCGGCCCACCCGACGAACGCCCTCCTCAGCTTGCCGAGATTGGCGAACTGGCTCCCGCCGGGTCCGGTGAAATGCCAGTTGATGAAGCTATTCTTTGGCGCAGAGAGGCCACCAACTCCATTGCCCAACCTTGATCAGCCGCCGTTCGCCGCTTCGCTCGTCGCAAAGTGGTTCATCAGGCATGCGCAGGCACTTGCGGATCAGGATCTAGACAATCTGAAGCTTCAGAAATTGCTCTTCCTGGCTCAAGCCAGAACTCTTTCCGAACAGGGTGTTCCGCTCCTTCGCGAGCGAGTAGAGGCGTGGCGGCACGGCCCGGTCGTGCAAACCGTCTATCGCGAGTATTGCGACTTCGATGATCGGCCGATTGAACTCGACCTTGCAAACGATGGCCCTTGGGATCATCTTCCCAGCCCTGTCGTCGTGGTTCTGGAGGGAACTTGGGATCGTTTTGGCGCCTACAGCGGCTGGAGATTGCGCGAGCTCACTCATGAGGTCGGCCCTTGGCGGAAGCATTTCGCAGATGGTGTGAAGAACATCCCGATCCCGAATGATGAAATCAAGAGCGCCTGGCCGCAGCTTCGGGGTTACGGGGCAGCGCTGCTGCCAAGTACCGATTCTGAGCTGATGACTGACCTGCGCGTTCGTCTGCTTTCGGTCGCAGCTACGAACCCACTCGGCGTTCGCAGCGGTGATCCGGCTGACTTAGTGAGCCAACTCGACGCTACGCAGGGGCTTCGTGATGAGGCGGCCAGGCTTCTGAAGTGAGCGATCCGATTCGTCGTGGTGGGATCTATCTCGTCCCGGACACATCGGTCAACTTCCCCCCGCGGACGCTCAAGGATCGCAACATCAAACGGAGACGTCCATTTCTTGTCCTTTCGAACGACGCCACCAACACTGATGAATCGTGGCTGATTGTTTTGGGCTTTCCGCTGAGTACGTCCAAGGACTTCAGGAGCGAATTCGATATCGAGCTCTCGGCGGCAATCGAGGGCCTTACCGAAGACTGCTGGGTACAGGTCGCGATGTTGCAACCACTTGCGAAGGCGAAACTTGTCACGCGGCTCGGCCAAGTGCCGGCGTCAGAGATGGAACGAGTCGTTACGAATCTCGCACGCTATTCAGGCCTTATCGACTAGACGCTCTAGCCTTCGGCGACCTTCAGCACGAGTTTGCCCCGGGTGTGGCCTTCTTCGATGGCGCGGTGAGCGTCGGCGGCATCCTCAAGATCGAAGACCTGGTCGACGAACACCTTCACGTCGCCCGACTCGAGAAGGCGCGAGATGATCGCCAGCGTCGAACCGTCGGGGGCGACCCGATAGCCCGTTGCTCGAACCCCTGCGGTCGCGGCTTCTTCAGCCATCGTCGGCCAGGATCCGGTGGGCCCGTTGACGATGATGCCGCCCGCCCTCAGCACCCGCAACGACCGCGAGGCCGTGTCATCGTGCACGTTGCCGATCAGGTCGATGACGGCATCCACCGGGTCGAGTACTTCCTCAAAGCGCACCGAGCCGTAGTCGAGAACTTCGGCGGCACCGAGCTCGCGGATCCAGCCCGCGTTGCGCGCCGACCCCGTTGCGATGACATGGGCGCCGAAGTAGGCGGCGAACTGCACCGCGAAATGGCCCACTCCACCAGCACCGGCGTGGATGAGCATCCGCTGTCCCTCGTGTGCTTTCGCTGTTTCCACGACCATCCCCCACGCGGTCAGCGCGGCAACGGGAACTCCGGCAGCTTCGACGTGCGAGAGGTTCAACGGCTTTCGAATGACACTGAGCGAGTTGACCGTGAGGTATTCCGCGTAGGCGCCCGACATCCGTGGCACGAGCGCCATGCCGAACACCTCGGTGCCCGGCTGGAGCGGGTGAGCCTCGTAGGGGGCTTCTTCGACGATGCCACTGAAGTCGATGCCCAGAATCGCGGGGAACGCCGGGATGCCCGCGAAGGATCCTTTCCCGGCGCGGGTTTTCGCGTCGATCGGATTGACGCCGGCGGCGACGACACGGATCAGCAACTCGGCGTTCACCCGCACCGGACGTTCGACGTCTGTGAGGGCAAGCACTTCCGGTCCGCCGGCCTGCGTCATTGCCATGGCCCGCATGGTGGTCATCCTTCGGTCTCCCCGCTTCCGTAACAAGTAAACGGGTCGGATGAGTCGCCGATGTTTCGCGGAGGTCACGTCCTCTTGAAGCTTCGAAATCGGGTCGACCCCGATACGATGCGTTCGTGAGACCACTTTTCGCCGTGTTCCGGGTGATCGCCGCCGCCGCCATCACCGTCGCAATAGTCGGACAGCTCCTCTATTCGCTTGACTACCGCGCCGGTTTGGGGGCGAAAGATGTCGGGGCGTTCCTGATCAACTTCTTCAGTTTCTTCACGATCGAGTCGAACGTGCTGAGTGTCGCCGCCCTACTGATCGGCGCCGTGCTGCTGTTCGCGACCAAGGGAGTCGAGGGGCGCTGGTACACGATCCTGCGCTTGATCACCACGACCTACATGACGGTCACCTTCGTCGTCTACAACCTGCTGTTGCGCAACGTCGAGCTACCGCAGGGCACGACCCTCGAGTGGTCGAACGAAATCTTGCACGTGATCGGGCCGCTCTGCGTCATCGTCGACTGGCTCTTCGCGCCGGGTCGCGGGCGCCTCGAGTGGAAGCACATCTGGGCTGTCGTGATCTTCCCCGTCGCGTGGGCGGCGTACACGTTGATCCGCGGACCGTTCGTTGTTGAGGAGCTGTCGGGCGCGAACTGGTACCCCTACCCGTTCCTCAACCCCGACACCTCACCGAACGGCTACCTCTCGGTGTCGTTCTACGTGATCCTCATCGCCGCGGTGGTGCTCGGGGTCGGGGCGGCTGTGGTCTGGGTGAGCCGTCGGCGAACCAACTGGCCTCTCGCAAAGCCCAAAGCCTGACTCGGGATGGTCGCGCGTTTCGTCGCGGGTCTTGGTGCCATCCTGGGCCTTGCTTCGCTCAGCATCATCGCGGTAGCCCGTTCGACGGTTCAGCGCGACGCGTACGTCAGCGAGCTCGGCGCTCAGGGTGAACCCACTGCGAAGTGGTTTCAGGTTGCGCTGCTGCTGCTCGTGCTGGC
>JBDTNW010000192.1:0-4159 GCA_039933575.1 Pseudolysinimonas sp.
TCGTCGCTGAGGATCTCGGGTGTGCCGTAAAGGTGGGCGGTGACGTGGTTCCAGGTGGGCACGAAGTCGCCTTCGGCGTACCAGTTGGGCGTGATGTAGCCGTGCGGACCTTGCACGATGACGAGTACCTCGTGGGACCCAAGTTCGTGCGCTTGCTCGTCGGGGCGACCGAAGTGGCTGACGATCGAGATGGTGTCGTCGTCGGTCTCTTCGAGCAGGGTCGCGTAGTGCGACGAGACCAGTCCGTGCGAGGTCGGCGAGACGTAGGTCATCCACGGGTTCTCGCGGATCAGCCGCTTCACTTCGGCCGGATCGGTCAGCAGAAAGTGTGGGGTGTTGCGCATTTCAGACCTGATCTTTCGGGCACCAATAGAGGTTGCGGGTGGCCATCTCGGCCATCGCGATCGGGGTTCCGCAGACGCGGCAGGGCTCACCGGTGCGGTGGTAGACCCAGTGGCGGTCGTCTCGGGATGCTTTCGCCTTCTCGAGTTCGTCGCCCTCGAGTCCATCCATCGTGAGCATCTGCCCGGTCTCGACGCCGATGGTCAGCAGGTGGGACCAATCTCGCCACAGCTCGCGGACCAGCTCCTCCGGCACGTCGCGCCCTAGCTTGTAGGGATCCAGCCGGGCGCGGAAGAGCAGTTCGGCTCGGTAGACGTTGCCGATACCGGCGACGACTTCCTGATCCATCAGTAGTTGCCCGATCGGCACCGCTCGTTTGCGGACGCGGGCCACGAACTCATCCTCACCCGCGACACCGTCGACGAGCGGATCGGGCCCGAGTTTCGCAATCGTCGCATCCACCTCTTCGATGGTCTGCACCTCGCACGCAGTCGGACCGCGAAGGTCGGCGACGGCGACCGGGGTCAGCAGACGTACCCGCACCTGACCGATCGGCTCCGGCGGCCAGCTCTGCAGGTCGGGTTGCACCTTCTCGGACTCGGCCATGCGCAGGCGGGTGCGTCGCGGCGCCCCGATCGACCACGGTGAGTCTTCGTTGGCACCGACGACTCTGCCGCCGCGTTCGGCTGGCGAGATCGGGCCGACTGCGATGTCGCCTGCGAAATCCCAGGCGCCGTACATGCCGAGGTGCACGCGAAGCCACAGGTGGTGATCGAATTCGAGGAACATCTGTTTGCCGACCGCGCGAGCCTCAACGATCGAGTGGCCGTCGAGTCGGGCGGCACCTGCGGCGAAGCGTCCCTGGGGCGAACTCACTGCCACTGGGGGCCCACGGAACGAGCGCTCGAACTGACGCGCAATCCGATGGACGGAGTGACCCTCGGGCATGACGTCCCGATTTCAGACGGCAGGGTCGATGGGATGACCGACGATCGCACCGGTGGTCTCGTACTCCAGAATCTGCGCGATGCGGCGAGCGTGGCGCTCTTCGCCCGAGAACGGGGTGGCCAGGAACGCATCGATGAACCGCACGACCTCTTCGAAGGAGTGCTGCCGGGCTCCGATCGCGATCACGTTGGCGGCGTTGTGCTCGCGGGCGAGTTCGGCTGTTGCCATGTTCCAGACCAGCGCGGCGCGAACACCCTTCACCTTGTTCGCGGCGATCTGCTCGCCATTGCCCGATCCGCCGAAAACGATGCCGAGCGCCTCGACGCCCAACGCGTGATCGCGCATCACCCCGAGGGCGGCATTGATGCAGAAACTCGGGTAATCGTCGAGAGCGTCGTAGTCGTCGGGACCATGGTCGATCACCTCATGGCCAGCATCCGCTAGATGGTGCTGAAGGTCGGTGCTGAACTCGAGGCCGGCGTGATCAGTACCCAGATGGATGCGCATGGTCTCGTCAGCTTAAGGTGCTCTTGCTAGACGCGCCCCTTGCCAGAAGCGAGGGTCGGGGGCAGAATGCGATTAAGTGCCGTGGACTGATGCCGCGGCTTCCTTGATCGCGGCGGCGGGGTCGCCCTGGACCCCGTCGCCGCTCCCATCTACAGGGGGAGCGTCGATGCCGATGTACGCGATCCCAGACGGCGTACCGAGCCTCTCGCGCGGAAAACACCGTTCCGCGAAGTCGGGCGCCTGCTTCATGGAGTTCGCCTCCTACCTCGCCGGTGAGCCGTGGAGCGACTCCCCGCAGTGCACCGACCCGCTGCTCTCGCATCTCGCGCGTGCTGTCAATGACCAGTTGGCCGACGACCGTCGCGACGAGATCGCCGCCGACATCCCGCGCGTGATCGGCCTGCGGGGCGACCACCGCATCCTGGGTCCGGTCATTGCGCTGCGCGCCGCCGCGACCGCACTCCCGGTCGCCAGCCTCGGCCGGCAACACGCCCTCGCCGTCGCGCTGTTGTCGCTGCCGGCACTGCTGCCGTCGGGCGTCGCATCTGAGATCCGCACCGCAGTGCGAGACGCACTCGACGCTGCCCCCGAGGCCAACCTCTGGGCCCAGGAGCACCTCACTCGGCATCGGGTCAAGGAGCGCGACCTGCTTCGAACGGGATGTTCCACCGCCATCCAATTCGCGATCGAAGGCATCGCGGACGCCTGCATCGACGACCCCGACGGAATGTTGGTGCAGGTTCTGCGCGATGCCATCACTGATGTCGAAGACACGCTGAGCGCTCCAGAACCGACCCGGACTATCGTGGTCGGGTGCCTGGAGAGAATCTGACCCGTGTCGAAGCTCAGGAGCGCAAAGCGCTCATTGCGGTGGAGTCGTACAACGTCCACCTCGATCTGACCACCGGGCCGGAGGTGTTCCGGTCGACGACAACGGTGATCTTCACCTCGAGTGGCGCCCCGACCTTCATCGACGCGGTCACCGCCAAGGTGCATTCGGTCACCCTGAATGGCCTCGAGCTCGACCCGGCCGACGTCGCCGACGGCGCGCGCATCCGGCTTGACGAGCTGCACGAGCACAACGAACTCGTCGTGGACGCCGACTTCGCGTACACGAACACCGGCGAGGGGCTGCACCGGTTCGTCGACCCGGTCGACGGCGAGGTGTACCTGTACTCGCAGTTCGAGGTTCCCGACAGCCGTCGCGTCTACTCCGTCTTCGAACAGCCCGACCTGAAAGCCACGTTCACCTTCACCGTGACGGCCCCGGGCAGCTGGGTGGTCGTGTCGAACTCCCCGACACCGAACCCGACGGCGAAGGGCGACGCCAAGACGTGGGCATTCCCGACCACTCCGCGCATCTCGTCGTACATCACCGCGATCGTCGCCGGCCCGTACGACTCCGTGCACTCCGAACTCACCTCGTCGAGCGGTAAGAAAATCCCGCTCGGGGTCTACGCCCGCAAGTCGCTGATGGGCTTCATGGATGCCGACTACGTCTTCGACATCACCAAGAAGGGCTTCGCCTACTACGAGGAGAAGTTCGGCTACCCGTACCCGTTCGCCAAGTACGACCAGTTGTTCGTGCCCGAGTTCAACGCGGGAGCTATGGAGAACGCGGGCGCGGTGACCTTCACCGAGACCTACGTGTTCCGCTCCAAGGTGACCGACGCGATCAAGGAGCGTCGGGTCGTCACGATCCTGCACGAGTTGGCTCACATGTGGTTCGGCGACCTGGTCACCATGAAGTGGTGGAACGACCTCTGGCTCAACGAGTCGTTCGCCGAGTGGGCGTCGACCATCGCGACCGCCGAAGCAACTGAGTGGACCGAAGCTTGGGCGACCTTCCAGTCGATGGAGAAGAGCTGGGCGTACAAGCAAGACCAGCTGCCGAGCACGCATCCAATCGTCGCGACCATCAACGACCTTGAGGATGTTCAGGTCAACTTCGACGGGATCACCTATGCCAAGGGCGGGTCGGTGCTCAAGCAGCTCGCCGCCTGGGTCGGTATCGAGAACTTCTTTGCCGGCGTCGGCGCGTACTTCACCAAGCACGAGTGGGGCAACACCGAACTCTCCGACCTGCTGCACGAGCTCGAGATCACCTCGGGGCGCGACCTGTCGACCTGGAGCAAGCTCTGGCTCGAAACCGCGGGCGTCAACACCCTCAAGCCGGAATTGTCGGTCGACGAGCACGGGGTCATCACGGCGTTCTCGATCTCGCAGACCGCGATTGCCGAGCAGCCCACCATCCGGCCGCACCGCCTCGCGATTGGGTTCTACGACGTCGTCGACGGATCGCCGAACGAGGGAGTCGAGGGCGACCTCTCCCCCAAGGTCGTGCGCACCCACCGCATCGAAC
>JBDTNW010000193.1:0-4159 GCA_039933575.1 Pseudolysinimonas sp.
GTATGAAGATGATTCGGCGCCCCTCCTCGTTTGGATTGGAGAAGGGGCGCCGAGAGCCATCTACGCCGCGCGGGTGTCATCCTCAGACTCCGCGCCCTCCGCGAGCGCCGACGGGCCTGGGAGAGAAGCCGCGCGACCACGCCGCTACCAGTCCATCTTGAGACGACCCGCTTCGAACTCTTTGAGCGTCATCTCCGCATCGAAGGAATGCCGCCCGCGGGGCTCAATCAACTCCCGAAACACCTTCGTTGCCTCGGTCGCAGCGAACGGCGTGCACTCCGCCGCAGCCCCGAGGCGCACACCCCGATCCTCATGGTCGAGGATCGCCAGCAACGCCGCACGACCCTCCGCGGTCGCCCGAAGTCGCACCGCGACTGCGTGGGCCCTCTCGAAGAACTTGTTCGCCTTCCGTGGAGTGTTGAACGCCTGGTCACGCGCAATGCGCAGCGCGATAAAATCCGCGGCCATCACCGCAACGCCATCCGACGCTCTTGCGCTCACCGTGCACCACCGATCATCCCGCCGAGGATATCCTGCGTAATCCGCATGCGAAGAAGACGGGCGCCAGATCGTGGGCGAACTGGCTGAACCGTCCCGGAGCCTTCCCGACCCAGGAACGCAAGAACCCCGCTCGATTGCGCGGCAAGGGCGGGGTTCCGATAAGGAGCTTTTGGAGGGAGAGAAGTACCAGGCCGCAGAAACGCCTCTCGGCGCAAGGCCGCTCGAAGCGGCGAAATATGGAGCCCGGGGTTACTGCGGCCCGGCGTCCCCCAGTTTAGTCGAGGCCATCCGAGCGGGCGAGTCGTGCACAGGCCGAGAGCTCGTTCGCAGTTGTCGTGAGCCGCAGCGCCCGCGTGGTGAGCTCCGTTGCGCGGTCGGGGCTCGCGGCATCCTGATCGTCGGCCACGCTCGTCGCACCCGCAGCGGTGACTCGGCAGAAGGCAGCAGCGCGGTCGAGGGCGAGCGCGAAGTCTCCGTCGAACACACCACGCAGGATGCGATCCGCGAGTTCGGTGATCTCGTCCGGCCCCGCCGGGGTCGGAGCGCCCACGACGACCGGGTCGATCGTCGACAGCACTTCAGTGCCGCGCTGGAACAGCAGACTCACACCTTCGGGATCCTGATGGATGAGCAGCCGGACCAGGTAGATGCGCCAGAGGGCTCCGGGAAGAGTATTGGAGGCCGACCGCGCCCACAGCTCGGCGAGGGCGTCGAGTCCGTGCTCGTCGGTGTAGTGCACCAACCGGTCGACGATCTCGGGGTCGCCCGATGACCGCGCGCGGTGCAGCAGGGCGTGGGCACTCTCGTGGGCGATCCGGATCACCTTGGCAGGATCGTCGCCCCCCACGAAGGACTCGAACTCGGAGCCCCCGAAGAGCGCCGGCTTGTGGAATTCGTCGGACACTCCCCCAACGGTACGCCGGTGCCGGGCGGTGTCGGAGCCTTCGCCTACTCTCGGGTTCCCACCGATCGCGAGGTTCCATGCGTCATCCCCCGTGTCCGCCGTGGTGCGTCGCCGTCCACACCGCCGGCGACCGCCGACCCGTTCGCCATCACGGTCACACCCACCTCGTGGAGGCCACCGTCGAAGGGCGCGGCGGGGACGGCATCCATTCGACCGAACTCGTCGTCGAGTTGTCGCGCATCCACGACGAGGTCGCCGTGTGGCTCTACCTCGGAGACGGGTGGACGGGATTCTCGCTGTCGCTCGACTCCGCGGCGCGGCTCACGTCGGCGTTGGAATCGAGCCTGCGTGCCGCCGGTACTCTAGATGACACGGGCCTGTAGCTCAGTCGGTAGAGCATCGGACTTTTAATCCGTTGGTCGTGGGTTCGAGCCCCACCGGGCCCACCCCCTAGTTCCCCTGTGTTTGCTGGGATTCGCGCGGGGTCGCCTGCGGCGCTGAGCGCCCCTCCGACTGCGTCAAGATCGTCGTCAAAGACGTTCGACGTAGAGGACTTACTGGTCCCAGCAGTGGGGAACCCACTAGTTTTTCGAGTTCCGGGGCGCCCAGTCGCGTCCGCTGCTTTCCATCAACATCGACCCAGACGTATGACTCGCTTCCGAACTTTTTCGGCATCCCTAGAATGAGTTTCGCTGAAGCCCCGGCCACAATGGGACGATGAACAACGAGACGCCGGGAACTGGCGCGGCAGGCGATGACGCCATTGCGATCACGATCGCCGGCGATTTCGGCACTCTCACGGACCCAGGACAAGACCCGATACGTATGGAATGGACAGTGGGCGGTTGGGTACGTCTCATCCGGCTCCTCCCGCAGCCCGTGACCGAGTTCTACGTCCCGGTTCGTGAGGTGCAATCGGTCGCCGGTGACGGAGCATACGTTCGGATCACAGTTGCCGGAACGGAGTATCGGCTGTCGTTCCACGCTGCTACGCCGAAGAACCTGCTGATCAACCCGGTCGGCCTGGCGACCTTCGACCAGGGGAAGAGTGTCGTCGACTCGGGATGGCTCCAATGGGCTGACGCGTTCCGTGGTGCGGGCGTGCCCACCAGCTACTCGCCAGGAATCGCGGCGCTCGGTAGCCCGTCAATCATTCGCGGCGTCAGGATCGCGAGTTTTGTGCTGATCGGCTTCGTCGTGCTCGTCGTCGTCGCGTTCATCATTCTCCGCGCCGCCTTCGGCACCGCCAACTGAGTCCGTCCGCGCGCGCGTAGGTCAGGTGACTCGCCTCCTTTTCCCGAAGCGCAGAGGCGGCCGCAAGGTGGGCTTGAACTTCGGCGGGCAACTCGATGACAACCACACCCAAACGATTTCGTCAGGGCTGCGATCCCGTCGCGACGGGACGGTCGGGATGATTCGACCATTGGCTCCACGAGCCGGCGTACAGGGCGGGGCGGTATCCGGCGATCGTGAGTGCCGCGATCTCGTGAGCAGCGGTAACGCCCGAGCCGCAATACACCGCCACGTCGTCGGGCTCGACGCCCAGACTTGAGAACCGCGCGCGCAGGTCATCGACGGTCAAGAAATGCCCGTCGGCATCCACGTTGGCTGCTGTCGGCGCACTGATCGCACCGGGAATATGCCCCGCCCGTGGATCGACGGGCTCGACCTCGCCGCGGTAGCGCTCCCCCGCGCGGGCATCGAGCAACGTCCCGTGGCTCGGTTGGGACGCGGCACCGGCGATATCGATCGTGGGAAGGTGCCCGAAGTCGAGCACCACGTCGCCTCGAGGCGCGTCGACCTCACCCGGCTCAACCTCGCGGCCGGATCGGGTCCACGCGGCGAGCGCCCCATCGAGCAACCGCACGTCGGCAATGCCCGCGTAACTCAGCAGCCACCAGGCTCGGGCTGCCGACTGGTTGGCGAGATCGTCGTAGACAACCACAGCGTCCCCGTCGTTGATCCCCCACGACCGCGCCGCCTCCTGCAAGCGTTCGAGAGACGGGAGCGGATGACGTCCATCGGTCAGGTCGCCATGCTCCGCGAGTTCTGCGTCGAGGTCGACGAACCGAGCCCCCGGAAGGTGTCCGGCGAGGTATTCGGGCCGGCCATCCCGGCGGTCGAGGCGCCACCGCACATCGAGGATGATCGGCGGCGCATCCGATTCGAGTTCGCGCGCCAGCTCGTCGGCCGTGATCAGGATGCTCATCTCACGAGTGTCGCTGGTCCCCGCGCACACACCAAAGTTTCGTTGTGTGACGAAGCGTTGCGTAACAGTAATTCACACTCGGATTTCGTCCTCACTGTGCGCATAGCGTTGGCGCACCATGACTCCTGTAGAGGTCGCGTTTGCGCTGGTGGCGCTCGTCGCCCTGGCGACCGGCGTGGGCCTTGCGTTGCGCGCAACGGCCGGACGCGTTCGTCGAGCGACCGACGGCACCGTGATTCGCGCCAGGGAGCTTCCCGGCGTGCGCGGTCTTGGCCGCGGCGCGACGCTGCTGCAGTTCTCGACCGAGGTGTGCGCCCCCTGCACGACCACACGTCGAATTCTCGGAGGAGTAGCCGAAGCGGTCAGCGGCGTCACACACGTCGACCTCGACGTCACCCACCGGCCCGACCTCGCGAGCAAGTTCCACATCATGAGCACCCCGACCACGTTCATCCTGGATCGTCGCGGTGTCGTGCGCGCCCGCATCGGCGGAGCCCCCCGTACTGCAGATCTGCGCGCCGAGCTCGACCGCATCCTCGCCGCCG
>JBDTNW010000194.1:0-4146 GCA_039933575.1 Pseudolysinimonas sp.
GCGGCGCCACTTCGGGTCGTTGCGCATTTCGTTAGCGGTCTCCAGCATCCGCTCCTTCACCGCGTCGAGGTCGGCGTCGTACGGAATCGGAAGGTCGAGGATGACGCGCGCCCAACCTTGCGACATGTTGCCGATGCGCAAGATCTCACCGTTGCGCACGTACCAGACGGTGCCTTTGACATCTCGAACGGTGGTGATACGGATGCCGACAGCCTCGACGACACCGGTCGCCTGCCCGAGGTCAACGACATCCCCGACGCCCAACTGGTCTTCCGAGACGATGAAGAGACCGTTGAGCACATCGCGCACGACGTTCTGCGCGCCGAAGCCCAGGCCAGCGCCGAGAGCCGCGGTGATGAGCGAGAAAGCTCCCGTCGCATTCGGGTCGATCGCCGAGACGATCAGCACCAGGGCCACCACCACGACGAGGGTTGTCACCGTGCTTGACAGCAGACCGCCGAGGGCGCGCGTGCGCTGAACGATCCGCAGCGCAGCGACCGGCGATGACTGCAGAGCGGCAGTGTCTTCGACGTTCTGCTTCTTCTTGACGCCGACGATCACCCGATTGACGGTGCGGCGAATGACTACCTGAAGCAGCAACCGGATGAGCGCGGCGACGACGACGATGAGCACCACGTGCAGAGGGATGCCCCACGTGCCCTCGAAGAACGCTGCAACAGTTGCCCAGAACTCGCTCACCCGACCATCCTCCCAGGGCTCACCTGAGAGCGGGTAGGTGTTGGTAAATCCTCAACCTTGGCGCCCTCTACTGTGGAAGAACACCATGAGAGGACCCTTCTTGAAACTGCCATTGAAGACGTTGTTTGCCGCCCCGCTGCTGGGCACTCTGCTGCTGGCGGGCTGTGCTGCGCCGACCCCGAACCCGAACCCGGTAACCGGGACCGACCCGAGCACGAGCGCCACCCCGACCGAGAGCGCCGCTAACACGCCCGTTCTCGTCGACGGCGAGGCTGCGCCCCCCGGAACCAAGGTGGGCTTCAACACCTACCTGACCTATAGCTACGTCAACACCGACAAAGAGGACGCGCTGTTGCAGGCCAAACTCGACAGCATCGAGCCGGCCACAGCGGATGAACTCGCGGTCCTCACCCAGAACTTCGGCGACAAGCTGGATGTCTACGACATCTACATGCTGCGGATGACCGAGAAGAAGGTCTCCGGGGCGAGCGTGAAGTTCAACGACGACTGGTCGTTCTTCGACGTGGTCGATGCCAAGGGCGAGCGCATCCAAAGCGTCTCACTGATCGGCTGGGACGGCTGCAAGGTGAACAGCTTCACTGATGAGTACGACACCGCTGGCGCTGAGCTCGACCAGTGCTACATCGGCGCGGTGCCGAAGGGCTCAGCCGCTCCTGGCGGCATGGCCTACACGGGCGGATACGAGGACGGCAACCCGTACGACGCGTTCAGCGGCAAGCCGTTGCTGTTCATCCCGTGACGCTGAGTGACTGAATGACGAAGGCCGGGTGCATCACGCACCCGGCCTTCGTCATTCGTGCGACGGCTCAGTTGGATTTGTCGCGCCGAGAGGTGCCGGGTAGAAGCCGAGGATGACGTACTCGGCGATCTTGTAGGAGCGCTCTTGCCAGATGCGATCGAGAGCACGACGCGCAGCGGGATGCCCCAGGGGCCGTCGAAGAACCCCGCGACCGTCGCCCAGAACCCGTCCATGTCGCCATTCTTGAGTGGTCGCATCCGGCAAATACTATGTGTCAAGAATGATTGACATCAGGTAAGATCTACTTTACATTCGGGATGTCAACAATTCTTGACACCTGTGATGAACGGGAATCGATCGGAGCATCTGATGGACTGGACACCTCGACAGGCAGCCCTCGTCGCCGCCACCGCTTTGAGCGCAATGGCCGTGCTTGCGCCACTCGCGGCCTTCGGCATCCTTGCTGACGCGCCGGCGGGACTCGTGATGACAGTCGTCGCGATTCTCGATGTCATCGTGGCCGTCGCGTTGCTGCGGCTGTTGGCCCCACCGCATCGCAGTATCGCGATGACGGCCGCGGGCCTGCGCGTCGCGTACGCGGCGGTGCTAGGTGTCGCTGCGAGCCGACTTACGGTCGGAGACCGGGTCGACTTCGACGCGATCTGGAACGTCGGCCTCCTGGTATTCGGCGTCCACCTACTGCTGATCGGCGCACTGTTGATCGGGATGCGTGGGGTGGCTCGCGTCGTCGGAGCCCTCGTCGTCGTGGCGGGGCTCGGGTACCTGATTGACGCCGTGACTACAGTGCTCGCGCCCGGCTTTGACTTCCGGTTCGCCACCTTCACGTTCGTCGGTGAGTTGGCGCTGATCGCTTGGATCTTCGTCCGCGGCGGTCGCGCTTCGGCATCCACCCTTCGCCCGGCTGTCGCCGGCTGACCTGACAAGGAACCTGATGTCGTACGAAGAGAAGAACACCTGGGCGTTCGGCGTCATCGCCGTCGTCGGATACGGAATCTATTGGTGCATCCTGCTGCCGCTGATTGCGCAGACGCCGATCCCCGAGACCCCCTACGTGCTGCCCATGATCGGCACTATCGTCGGCGCGATCGTGGCCGGTATCTTCACGGGGATCGGGCTCGGGATCTTCTCCCGCGACCGTACGAAAGCGGATCAACGCGACAAAGAGATCACACGGTTCGGGGAACAGATCGGGTCGTCGTTCATCGTTCTCGGGGGACTCGGAGCACTCGTCCTCGCCTGGGTCGATGCCGACACATTCTGGATTGCCAACGTGCTCTATCTGGGCTTTGTCCTCTCCGCTGTGCTCTCGGTCATCGCCCGCCTGGTCGCCTACGGCCGGGGGCTGCACGCGTGGTGAAGCCGACCCAGGTCACGAACACGATCCGGGCACACCGTTTCGCGCATGGTGAGATGACCCAGGCAGACCTCGCTGAACGCGTCGGCGTTACCCGTCAGACGGTTATCGCGATCGAGCAGGGGCGGTACTCTCCATCGCTCGAGATGGCGTTCCAAATCGCGCGGGTCTTCGGGAGGCAGCTCGACGAGGTCTTCCAGTACACAGCCGAGTAGATCGGTCGGGATTCGCTGCGGCGCTAGGCGGAGCGATCCCGCTGCTGAGCCGTGAGGGCGCGCTCGACGCCCGCGAGGTTCTCGACCACGAGGCGACGAAGCGCCGGGATGTCGGGGTGCGCGTCGAGCCAGGCGTTAGTCGCATCCACCAGTTCTTGCGAGACGAGAGGCGCCGGATAGAAGCCGAGGATGACGTACTCGGCGATCTTGTACGACCGCTCTTTCCAGATGCGATCGAGGGCGTCAAAGTACGGCGTGATGAGCGACTCGAGTGCCGACGGGTCGTTGACGTGCTGGTAGCCGACACCCGACGACCTCAGGATGACGTTGGGGATCGTCGCGTCGGTCAGCGCCGCCGCGAGAGCACCCTTCTTGTCGCCGGTCGCCCGCGCGCGCGCCGCCGCCTGCTGCCCGTTCGCGGTGTTGTCCTTGGCCAGTTGGGCCGCGATCTCGGTTTCGCCCGCTGCGCCCAGCAGCACGAGACCTTCCAGCACCTCCCAGGTGAGGTCAGCGTCGATCTCGAGTTCGGGCAGTTTGACCGAGCCGTCGAGCAGGCCGGTCAGCGTGGCGCCGTGGGCGGCGGTCGACGGGATGTTGGCGAAGAACTTCACGAACTGGAACTGCGCATCGCTTCCTGCTGCAGCTGCCTGAGCGAGTGACCAGAGTGCGTCTCCGATGCGCTCGATGGCGGCATCCCGCTTCTCGGGCGCGACGTAGTATCGCGCGACTGTGATCAACTGGCTGAGCGTCAGGCGGATGGTCGTCGACTCGGTTTCGGTCGCGATGTTGCCCAACACCAGGTCGACGTAGTCGCTGGGAGCTGTCTCGGCATCCCGAGTCGCGTCCCAGGCGGCACCCCAGACCAGCGCGCGCGCGAGCGGGTCTTCGATGTCAGCGAGTTTGTCGATCGCGAACTCCCACGACAGCTCATCCATGCGGATCTTCGCGTAGGCGAGGTCGTCGTCATTGAGCAGGATGAGCGCCGGCCGCTTCAGGCCAACGAGTTCGGGTACGTCAGTCGAAGCGTCGGCGTCGAGGTCGAGTTCGATGCGGTGGGTGCGCACGACCTTGGGGGAGAGGTCGCCCTCGACTCCCTC
>JBDTNW010000195.1:0-4135 GCA_039933575.1 Pseudolysinimonas sp.
CGCGGAAACTCCTGCCCGTCTTCGTCCGTCGCACCGACGACCGCGGCATCCGTGATGTCGGGATGCGTGAGCAGCAGCGCTTCGAGTTCGGCCGGCGCGACCTGGTAGCCCTTGTATTTGATGAGTTCCTTCAACCGGTCGACGATGTAGAACTCGCCCTTCGTGCCGACCGTCGCGATGTCGCCGGTGTGCAGCCAGCCGTCGGCATCCACGGTTTCACGGGTCGCCTCCTCGCGGCCGAGGTAGCCGAGCATGACTTGCGGCCCCCGCACCCAGATCTCGCCCGGCTCGCTGACACCCTCGGCGGGAGCCTCGACGTCACCGCCCGAATCGACCGACACAAGGCGCACCTCGGTGTTCGCGATCGGCACCCCGATCGACCCCATCGAGAGGTCGTCGCGCTCGGGCGGGTGCACGTGCGTGACCGGGCTAGCCTCCGACATTCCGTAGCCCTGACGCATCCGGGCACCAAGTCGGGTCGCGACTGCGGCCATCAGGTCGGCCCCGATGGGCGCCGCACCGGAGAGGATGGCGCGCACGCTCGAGAGGTCGTACTCGTCGATCAGGGGGTGCTTCGCGAGCGCGACCGCGATCGGCGGGGCGATGAACAGGTAGGTGCACTTGTGGTCCTGGATCAGGGTCAAGAACTGCACGAGGTCGAACCTCGGCATCGTGACCAGCGTCGCGCGCTTCTTGATCGCGATGTTGAGCAGCACAGTCATGCCGTAGATGTGGAAGAACGGCAGCACGGCGAGCACGACATCGTCCGCGCCTACGTCGAGCACCGGGTAGGTCTGCACGACGTTGGCGACCAAGTTGCGGTGGCTGAGTTGCACGCCCTTCGGGTATCCCGTCGTGCCCGACGAGTACGGCATCACGGCAACGTGGGTGGCGGGATCGAACGACACCTCGGGTGCCGACAGTCCCTCGGCGAGCAGGTCGCGCAGGCTCTGGTGGCCCTCCATCCCGTCGAGCACGACGAGGTGATCGGCGTCGATCCCGACGTTGTCGCAGGCTGCCTTCGCCTGCGGGTAAAGCACGCTCAGCGTGAACATGAACGTCGCGCCCGAGTCGCGCAACTGGGTCTCGATCTCTTCCGGGGTGTACAGCGCGTTGAGAGTGGTTGCCGTAGCACCCGACCGCAGGATGCCATGAAACACCGCCGCGAAGGCCGGCACGTTCGCGCTGTGCAGAGCCACGACATCCCCGACTCCGAGGCCGCGTGCGGCGAGCGCCCCCGCGACCGCCTGGATCTGCTGCACCAGCGCACCGAAGGTGGTCGTCGCCCCGGTCGGCCCGTCGATCAGAGCAACTCGTTCCGCGTCAGCAGCACTCAGGTCGGCAAACAGGAAGTCGTAGACGCTGACATTCGGGATGACCTCGTCGGCGTAGGGGCTGCGGAACATGGGATCTCCTTTGATCACTCCCTTCATCCTCTGCCTTTCGGCCGCAATGCGAAATGGGGACGAACGCCATCCCGATAGAGTCGCGGAATGTCCGTCTACTCGAGTGGTCAACCGCCGATGCCACAGCTGCCACAGCTGCCGCCGGAAAACAGGCACCCGCTCGCCAAGGTTCTTCTCATTTCCTGCGGCAGCATCGTCGTCGTTGTCGTTCTCATCGTGGTGGGTGTGGGCCTCTGGCTCAATTCGCTGTGGTCGGATGCGGCACGTCAAATAGCCGAGGATTCGCCCGACCCCGTACCGATCTACGTCATGTCAGAGCGCCCCGGGTGGCAGGACATGGTTGACACCGTCCACGAGATCTACGACAGGTATGACGCCGCGCTCAAAGACGGGACGCTCATCAATCTGACTCCGGTTCCCTTGACGAGCAACCCTGACTACTACAAGAACTTCTTCTTCATCCTTACGGACGAAAAGTCAGCCCTCCGTTTCCTGGGCGATCTGACCAGCACAGACCCCGAGGACCTTGACGCGCAAATCGCTGCGGCCAAGGACAAGACTCTTGAGACCGAGCGGCGCTTTCTCGCCGGAGAAGACTTCGAGACCCACATCAAGTACGTCTTCTCTGACGGAACGGTCTACGAATCCGACGGCACGCCGGATTCTCCCGACGGAAACCCCATCGCAGCCGACCCCGAACAATACGCCCGCGATTTTCAGCCTCAGACTGACGCCAACGGTACCTACCAGGGTGCCGCGGAACTTCTCGCCGCCCAGTTCGGCGTGGTGCTGAACTACGACTTTTCGGTTATCGAAAAGTACTGCCCCACGGCCGAGGGTTCTTCAAACGCGAATGTTGCCGCCGCCTTCTGCGGATACAGCCCGACCGTGGTGTATGTGAACGGTGCTGATGACTACTACCCGGCGGAGTACTCCCGCATTGACTTCATTTATGTGATTAAGCATGAGCTCTCGCACGAGCAGGTTTTCGGAATCTGCGGCACGGGGAGTCCTTCGATTACCGGCGCCCTCAATGAGGGTGTGGCGAACTCATACTCCGTCATCTACCTCGGCGCTGACTACAACGCCGTTCAAGCTCGGTCGCAGGGTTACCCCGAGTACCTCATGTCCCCCGCCACTGATGCGCTTGCCAAGTCGATTCACGACGGACACTGCAACTAGCAGCGGGTTGTGGGGTCAGCCTGCGACCGTCTCGACGAAACGAACCAGCGCGGCCGAGATATGCGACCGCGCATCTTCGTCGCTGATCGACGGGGTGCCGTCGCCCGACTGCAACCCGTAGTCGCCGCACTGGGCGTGCGAGGCACCGTCGATGATCGTGAACTCAGCATCTGAGGGCAGATCGGCCCGCGACGCCGCAATACTCTGCGGCGTCGCCAGCCCATCGCGTGTGCCCGAGATCGATTCGACCGGGATCGTCAGTGACGTCCTGATGTCGCCCGCAGGGTAGGACGCGCAGAACGCCAGGCCGGCAGCCGGCGCCACCGCATCCGCGTCGGCGGCATCCGCTTCGATTGCCGCCACTGTCCCGCCCAGCGAATGACCGGCGAGCACCCAACCCGCAAATCCAGGATGCGCCGCCCGGGCCGCGTCGAAGGCGCCGAGCGCCAGAAACCCGATGCCGAGCGGTTGCTTAGCGATGACCACGGTGTGGCCGGCCTCCGCCACCGGTCGCAGCACGGCGGCATAGGCGCGGGCGTCGACGAGCGCTCCCGGCTGGTAGAAGACGGCGATCGAGCCGGGGGTCGCGGGGGCCAGAACGATCTCGGTCGCCGACTCGGTCACCGTGATACCGCCACCGGACTCCATCGCGGCCAGCGCCGGCTCGAGGGCGGTGTGCGGGCGCAACCAGGCGATCAGCGCGACCCCGCCGACGGCGAGGATCAGCAGCACGATCCGACCGACCCGGCGGATGCCGCCCCGGCGCGCAACCCGTCGGCGCAGCGTGAGCACCGTGGCGACGATCGCCGCGAGCACCGCGAGGCCCAGCAGAACGGCGTACGCAGGATGGCCGTGCGTGATCCCGCCCCACTCCGTGACGAGAGCCCAGACAACGACGGCGACAGCGGCTGCCGCGATCACGAGTGCAATCCATCCGATGAGATCGGGGCGACGGCGGGGAGCATCCATCGAACGAGCGTACGTCGAGAAACCCCATCCCGGTTCCCAGCCTGAGTCGGTTACCGTGTGGGCATGACGGTGTTCTCCCCCGAAGTGGTCGACGCGGTGCTGAAGCACATGAACGGCGACCACGTCGACGACAACGTGCTGATCGTGAGGGCCTTCTCGGGCCGAGAAGCCACCGAGGCGACGATGAACGACCTCGATGAGCAGGGCGGCACCTGGCGGTACATCGCCGAGGGCGAGGAGCACCAGCTGCACATCCCGTGGCCCAGCGCCCCGCTGAGCGAACGACCCGAGATTCGCCGCGAGGTCGTCGTGCTCTACGACGCCGCGTGCGAAAAACTCGGCGTCACCCCCCGCGTGCACTGACGTTCCCGACGCATCCGTGATCCCCAACGCGCCGTGACCCACTGGAGCGTCGTCACCCGCAGCTCTCTCGGATTCGCGGCACTCGGAGCCGGGCTGATCCACCTAGCTCTCGCGATCGGAGCCGAGGTGGGGCTTGCCGTCGGTCTCGTGGTGGTGGGTGCGGTCGAAGTTCTGTGGGGCGTACTCGCGGTCTCCCGCCCCGGACTTCCCGCGCC
>JBDTNW010000196.1:0-4122 GCA_039933575.1 Pseudolysinimonas sp.
GCGGCGAGCGCTGGAGCGATGTCCATGATGGCGAGCGCGAACGGGTAGTTCCAGGGGGTGATCGCGCCGACGATCCCCTTCGGCTTGAAGATCACCCGAGTACTCATCGCGACGGGGAGTCCGGGGCGACGACGTTGAGGTGAGAGAACCGGCTTCGCGCGAAGGGCCGCGTAGCGGGTCGAACTTGCCGAGATGGCGACCTCTTCAAAGGCCTGACCGCGCGTCTTTCCTGTTTCGGTCTGCACGGCATCCAAAAGTCGCTCGGTGCGGGCGAGCAGCAGGTCGTGCGCTTTGAGCAGCACCTTCTTGCGGTGCGCGAAGCCGGCGGCGGCCCAGGCCTTTTGTGCCACGCGCACCCGCACTGCGGCCGCCTCGACATCTGCGACCGTGCTGTGCGGGAGGTCGTGCAGCGGCTTGCCCGTGAAGGGCGCGAGAACGGGCCTCGACATGCCTCCCGAAGCGGTGAGGTCCCCGGTCAGCTCTTCGGCGAGCTTCCGGTCGAGCGGTGATCCCGACATGAGATGAAGCCTACTTTCTCTACACTCTCCCCATGGGGGCTCAACGATCCACACTGCGCCGGGGAACCATCGTCAGGTACGCCGTCGGTTCTGTCGGTACCGGGGGATTCGGAACCCTCCCCGGTCTCGTACTGCTCATCTACATGACGAACACCCTCGGGGTGAACCCGATCTTTGCGGGTGCAGCGTTCACTGTCGCCAAGATCTGGGATGTCATCATCGACCCCTGGATCGGTGCGCGCAGCGATCGCAGCCTCGCCCGCACCGGTGCCCGCCGTCGGTTCATGGTGATCGGCGCCCTTCTGCTGCCGGTGTTTTTCATCCTGACTTTCGCCGTGCCGCCGGGGCTCCCGCCACTGGTATCGGCCGCGTGGGTGATGGTGTCGTTCCTGCTGTCGGCGACCGCGTTCAGCCTCTTCCAGGTGCCGTACATCGCGCTGCCGGCCGAACTCGTCGACTCTTACGACGATCGCACCCGGTTGCTCTCGGCCCGGGTGATCGTGTTGACCCTGTCGATTCTGGCCTTCGGCGGCGGCGCAACCGAGATCGTGAACCAGGTCGTGAAGGCTGGCGGCACCGAGTACGTCGGGTATCTCGTGATGGCTGCCGTGGCCGGCGTGGTCTTCCTCGTCGCGTTCCTGATCGCCGCGACCGTCGAGCGCAGCGCGCGCGGCACGAAGGCACCGCCGGCCCCGGTATCGGACCCCTTCGACGGCCTTGACGCCCCGGGCAACTCGGTGTTGATGCACTTCCGTCGCGGCTGGACGGCGGTGCGCAACAGCCAGCCCTATCGGGCCCTGCTCTTCACCTTCGTGATGCAAGCGCTTGCAATCGGTCTCATGCTGGCCGGTGCAGCGTTCGTCGCGGCAGAAATCCTCGGCACCGGAGTCATCTTCTTGTTCCTCTCGTTGATCGCCCCGGCGATCATCGTGACGCCGGTCTGGTCGGTGATCTCACGTCGCATCGGCAAGGAGCGCGCCTTCCGCGTCGCGACCGTGATTTTCGCGCTCGCCGCGCTCTCGCTGGTTCTGCTGATCTGGCTCCCCGGACCGTGGCTCTACCTCCCGGTCGCTGTCGCCGGTGCGGCATACGCGGGGCTTCAGTCGCTCCCGCTCGCGATGCTGCCCGACACTGTCGCCTTCGACGCCCAGAAGAACGGACCCGGTCGGGCCGGAACCTTCAGCGGTGTCTGGACCGCAGGAGAGACCGCCGGCCTCGCGCTCGGCGGCACGATCCTGTCGATCGTGCTGGCGGTTACCGGCTTCATCCCGACCGTCGCTGGCCAAGTCGTGGACCAGCCCGCGATCGCAGTGATCGGCATCGTCGTCAGCTTCAGCGTCATCCCGGCTCTGCTCATGCTCGGCAGCCTGATCTCGCTTGCGCGCTACCCGTTGCGCAAGGCCGATATTGACGCTCTCGTGCGCGATGAGCCTGCGCCGCCAGCCGGGGCGCCGGTGCTGTGACCATGTTCGCCGAAGAGCCGAAAGCGATCCTCGACCGGCTGTGCGAGCTGCGCACGCACGATGCCCCGACCCACGGCGGGCACGTGCTCTCATACGTGTACGACCCGGGTCTCGCCGAACTGGATGAGTTGGCCGCCGACGCCGCGAAGCTGATGCAGCCCGTCAACGGACTCGACCCGACCACCTTCGGCTCGGTCGCGGCTCTGGAACGCGACCTGCTCGGGTTCGTACGCGGGCTGCTACACGGCGACGACTCGGTCGTCGGAACGGCCACGTCGGGGGGCACCGAGAGTTGCCTCCTCGCCGTGAAGACCGCTCGGGATGTCTGGGCCCTCACTCACTCCGGCACTCCCCGGTTGGTCATGCCGGTGACGGCGCACGCGGCGTTTCAGAAGGCCGCGCACTACTTCGGGCTGACGCTCGACCTCGTCCCGGTGTCTTCTGAAGGTGTCGTGTCGCCTTCGGCCATCGAGGAGCGACTGCATTCAGGCGACGGACCGGATGACGTGGCGCTCGTCGTCGTGTCGGCCCCCTCCTATCCGGTGGCGGCTCTCGACCCGGTTGCAGCCGTTGCCGACCTGACGTCAGCCCTGGGAATCGCGCTGCACGTGGATGCGTGTATCGGCGGGTTGGTGTTGCCGTTCTGGCCGGGGCTCCCCGCCTGGGACTTCGCGGTACCCGGTGTGACGAGCCTGAGCGCCGACCTGCACAAGTACGGTTACGCCCCGAAGGGTGTCTCGGTGCTGCTGCAGCGCGGACGCGACCGCCAGCGCATGCAGTACTTCGCCACCACCCGGTGGCCCGGCTACCCGGTCGTCAACTCGACGATGCTCGGCTCCAAGTCGGCCGGCCCGCTGGCGGCCGCCTGGGCCATCACCCGCGCCCTGGGCGTTGACGGCTTTCAGCGCCTCGCCGACTCCTGCCTTCGGTCGACTCAAGTCATCGTGGCGGCGATCGACGCCATCGAAGGGCTTCGCGTGCTGGGGGAACCGGTCGGGCCGCTTCTAGCCGTCGCGACCGACCCTGACGTCGCCCCCGGAAAGCAGGTTGACCCGCACCACTGGGCCGACGCGGCGAGAGGTCTCGGCTTCATCCTTCAACTCCAGCCTGCCAACTCCGGCCTGCCGCCGACGACGCACCTGACGATCACCCCTGTCACGGAGTCCGTGTTGCCCGACCTCGTCGCCGTGTTGACGGCCGCCGCAGACGCAACGCGCGGCATCCCTCACGTCGATGCAACCCCGCTGCTCGGCGGGCTTCCGCCTCTGACCGGGCCCCTCGACTCGGACACCGCGGCTGCAATCCTCGCGGGATTCGGTATCGGCGCTGGTGGAGCACTCCCCGACGCTCTCGCTCCACTGCTCGCGATCATCGAGGCAACGCCGCCGCCGCTCGCGGAGCGGCTACTCACGGAGCTCATTGCGCGGTTGGTAGAGCCCAGTGCCCGCTAAAATCGGCGACGTGAGACCTGTCCCGCCTGGAGCCAATCGGCGTCCGCGCGAGCTGAGCCTGGGCATCATGGCGCGGTACGCGACCGGCGAGTTCGTGACCAGCGGGTTCGCCGCTCTCCCGGGTTTGGTGCTCGTCTTCTACTTGACCGACACCCTCGCGGTTCCGGCGTTGCTCGCCGGCGCGGTCGTGACCGCGGCGAAGGTCTGGGACATCGTCATCGACCCGATCATCGGCGCGTACAGCGACCGTGAGTTCGCAGCTACAGGGTCTCGGCGACGCCTGATGCTGCTCGCGGCGGTGCTGCTGCCGATCTTCTTCATCCTGACCTTTGCCGTGCCGCCCGGCACGAACCCGTTGATTGCGTCGGCCTGGGTCTTCGTGGCCTTCGTGCTCGCGGCGACCGGGTTCTCGTTCTTCCAGGTGCCGTTCAACGTACTGCCGGCCGAACTGGTCTCGGGATATGACGCCCGCTCCCGCCTGCTCTCGGCACGCGTCGTCGTGCTGACCGCGGCGATCCTGCTCTATGGCGGTGGTGGCCCCGCGCTGCGCTCGCTAGGCGTGGACACCTTCGGCACCGACTTTGCCGGTTACCTGACCATGGCGATCGGATCGTCGGTCATCTTCGTCGTCGCGATTCTGATCACGTCGTCGGTCGAGAAGGCAGCTCGGGGCAAGGCCGTTGCGCTGCC
>JBDTNW010000197.1:0-4118 GCA_039933575.1 Pseudolysinimonas sp.
CGTGGATTCACGTTCGCCAGCGCGCCGTTCGAGCCGACCCTGATGTCCACCACTCGACTCCGCGACACAGCGTTCAAACGTGTTCTCAAGAACATGCCGATCGGCACCGAGGTGGAACTCGATGCGCCCTACGGTTCGTTCACCCTCCACAACAACATCCAGCGGCCCGCCGTGTTCCTGACCGGGGGGATCGGGATCACCCCGGTACGCAGCATCGTTTTGCAGTCCACCCATGACCGAACCGGCCACGCCATCTACGTGTTCACCTCCAACAAGCGACCCGAAGACGCCGCGTTCGTGGCTGAATTCACCGCCGCCGCAGACGCGAACGCGAATCTCACCTTCGTGGCAACAATGACCGATCCCGAACACTCCACCCAGGGGTGGGACGGGGAAACTGGGTACATCGACCAAGCGATGATTTCGCGCTACGTGACCGATCTCAGCACCCCGATCTACTACCTATCGGGCCCCGCGACGATGGTCACGGCGATGCGCACGTTGCTGAATGGCGTCGGCGTGGATGATGACGACATCCGCACGGAGGAGTTCACCGGCTACTGAGCGCCTTCGGCTCGCCGCCACCGGTCCCCCCTCGTCAACCTCGGATCGCGTCAACCAGAACGGCAGCTTCGCTGATCTCGGCATGCTTTGTCGCGGTGATCAGAGTTAGGTTGCCGCGCCGCGCCAAGGCTCGGAGGTGGTCGAGGACGTGCGCCCGCTCCGGCTCCTCCAACTCAACCCGGTACCGTTTCCGAAATTCCGCGAAGCGTTCCGGATCGTGGTGGTACCAGGTGCGCAACTCAGTGGATGGGGCCACCTGTTTGCACCACTCGTCGAGGTCGGCCTTCTCCTTGCTCAATCCGCGTGGCCAGAGCCGATCCACCAAGACTCGGTGACCGTCCCCGCGTGCTCGCTGGTCATAGGCCCGTCCCACCTTCACTACGTGCTCACCGACCATGAACTGACGTTACGCCGTCGGGGTGATACCCGAGTCGGGAGTTCACGAACGGCGGGGCGTGTGGCACCGCGCCGTCGCGCGGCGATAGCGTTCAGCCCATGGCTGAAACACACACAATTCCGTCTTACGTCCGTCGCCTCACCGCCGAGGCCTTCGGAACCTTCCTTCTGGTGTTCGGCGTCGTCGGCGCGGCGCTCTGGTACAACGGCGAAGCCAAGCCCCTCGTCGTCGGACTCGCGGTCGGCATCGCGGTGCTCTGCGGCGTCTACGCCGTCGGCCACGTCTCGGGTGGTCACTTCAACCCCGCTGTCTCGCTCGGGGCCGCCGCCGCGGGTCGGTTGCCCTGGAAAGACGTGCTGCCCTACGTCGCCGCGCAGTTCGTCGGCGGTCTGATCGCAGCGCTCATCCATTGGCTGATCGTGTTGTCGAGCGGAACGCCGCTCGACAAGGCCACCGCACGATTCGCGAGCGCGTCGACCGGCGTCTCGAACGGATTCCACGATGGACTCGACAACGGTCTGGCGCCGCTGCTGACCGTCCTGATCGTCGAGGTCGTCATCACCGCGATCTTCGTGCTGATCATCCTGGGCGTCACCGCCGAGGGTTCGGCTGCGGCCGGCCTCGCGCCGCTCGCGATCGGTCTCTCACTGTCGCTGTTCCACTTCATCGCGATCCCGATCGACAACGCGTCGCTCAACCCGGCCCGATCCCTCGCGACGGCCGTCTTCGGCGGAGTCGACTCGCTTGCGCAGGTATGGGTGTTCTTCGTCGCCCCCCTGGTCGGCGCTCTCATTGGCGGTTTGATCGGGAAGCCGCTGTTCGCGAAGAAGTAGCAGGGGATGAAAATCACACGAATCGGGGGACCAACGGTCCTCGTTGAGCTCCACGGGTGGCGCATTCTTGTCGATCCGACCTTCGACCCTCCCGGCCGCCGGTATGGTTTCGGGCCGGGGGCCTCGAGCGTCAAGAAAATTGGTCCCGCCTGGTCACCCGATGAGCTCGGTCCGATCGATGCCATCCTGCTGAGCCACGATCAGCACGGCGACAACCTCGACGACGCCGGGCGCGAGATGCTGAAAACTGCGCCGGTGGTCGTGACCACGAGGCGCGCCGCGGCGCGTCTCGGGCTTCCGCACGGGCGCGGTCTCACCCCAGGTGAATCGACGATCCTTGCGGCCGACGGCAAGGTGAGTCTCGAGGTCACGGCGACCCCGTGTCGGCACGGCCCGCCCCTCAGCCGCCCGATTGTCGGCGACGTGATCGGGTTCACCGTCGGCATCCCGAATGCGGCGAAGCGAGACGTGTGGATCTCCGGCGACACGGTCCTGAGTCGTGAACTTCGCGCGACCGCTCGGCAGCTCGATGTCGACGTCGCCATCGTCAATGCTGGCGGCGTGCGGTTCGGGATCACCGGCCCGATCCGCTACTCGATGAGCGGCGCCGAGGTCGTTCGTCTGGTTCGCATCCTCAACCCACGGATCGCCGTGCCGGTTCACTACGACGGCTGGAGCCACTTCCGCGATGGCGAAGTCGGGATGCTGCGTGCCATCGGCGCCGCTGATTCCGACGTCAGTTCCCGATTTCGGATGCTGCCCCCCGGCGAGACGACCGAGCTCAGTGAACGCTTCTCACCCGACGACTAGTTCTTTGGCTCCCGCGTCGACCTCGAGCACGTCGCCGCGTTCCCCCAACTTGTAGGCGCGACGGCCGACAATCCACTGGTAGGCGAGCACGATCACAAGCGCGAAAGTGCCGATACCGATCCTGAGCGGCCAACCCATCCATTCCTGACGGGTGACGAAGCCCTCGATGAGGCCCGACATCAGCAGGGTCAGGGTGAGGCCGATCGCGAGTGTGAAGAACGCGCGACCGTCCTCAGCGAGCGCTTGGCGTCGCGTGCGCGCGCCCGGTGACACCCACGACCAGAAGATCAGGAACCCCGCAGCGCCCGCCAAGAAGATCGAATACAACTCGAGCTGACCGTGGGGCGCGATGTAGAGAAAGAAGGTGTCGAGCCGCCCGAACTCGTTCATGATCGCCGCGTCCACCCCCAGACTCTGCGCGTTGTTGAACAGCATGTACGCCGGAAAAAGCCCGGTGATGCCAAAGATGACGACGAGTGCCGTGAGCCGGGCGTTATTGGTCCACACCTCGCCGAAGAACCCTGCCGTCGAACTCTCCGAGTAGTAGTTCACGAAGTCTTCTTCGGCATACTGCCGCCGGGAATCCTCCGAGCCAAGCGACGCAAGCAGTCCGGGAGTGTTGGTGAACCACACCGTGAAGGTGCCCCCGGCCAGCGCGGGCGACGCGGCGATGATCAGCGTCGTCCAGCGGATGCGATACATCGCCGCCGGCAACTGGAGCGCGAAGAAGATGGTGAGCTGCCGCAGCGGGTTGGTCGGTGTGCCGGTGAAACGAACCCGGGCCTTCGCGAGAGCGAGCGAGATGTGGTCGCCCTGCACCGTTTCGCCCACGGTCGACTTGATCTCGGCGAGGTGCGCGGCGCCCGACTGGTAGAGGTCGATCAGCTCGTCAGACTCAGCGCCGTCGAGGCCACGCTTGCCGGCCAGAACGGCAAGGCGATCCCATTCCGCACGGTGGGCGGCGGAATAGGCATCAAGGTCCATCGGGTGCCAGGATACCGACATGGCGGTCGACCCGGATTCGGACTGGATTGACGACTACGCGCCGGGCGAAGAGGGCGTGCTTACCGGCGAGGCCGTCGCGCTTGATCTGCACCCCACCGGATTCGTGCTGCGCGCGGCCGGCGCACTGATCGACATCCTCGTATACGTCGTGTTCCTGATGTTTGTCCTCACCACAGTCTCTTTCATCACGCTGTCTCTGGGCACCGAACAAGCGGTCGTGCAAGCCCTGTTCACGGCGATCCCGGTCATCGGGCTGGTCGCCCTCCCGATGACCATCGAGACGCTCACCAAGGGCAAGTCACTCGGCAAACTGATCATCGGCGGACGCATCGTGCGCAACGATGGCGGATCGATCGGCCTTCGGCACGCCGCCATCCGAGCTCTCGCCAGCTACGTCGACTTTTACGGCACGTTGGGCGGTGCGGCGGCGGTTACCGGGCTCCTGACCCCTCGAACCCAACGCATCGGCGACTTGCTCGCCGGCACCTACTGCCAGTACGAGCGCGTGA
>JBDTNW010000198.1:0-4101 GCA_039933575.1 Pseudolysinimonas sp.
GGCCGGATCTTCAGGGTCGTGTTGTCGGCACCCGCTGTCGCGAGCAGCACGCGTCGCTGCTTCATGGCATCCACGACGTCGAGGGTGAAACCCTCATCGGGGGTTCCGTCGGGGCCGAGCAGATCGACTCCGATGAAGAGTCCTGCCCCGCGCACCGCGGCCACTGACGAACCGAGCGAGCGGATGCCATCCATCAGCCGTTCCCCGACGCGGGCCGCGTGGGCAGGTAGTTGCTCGTCGCGCAGCACGTCGAGCGTTGCCTGCGCCGCCGCGATCGCGACCGGGTTGCCGCCGAAGGTATTGAAGTACCGGCTCTTCGCCGCGAACGCCGCCGTGAGTTCGGGTCGAGCGACGAGACCGGCGACGGGATGCCCGTTGCCCATCGGCTTGCCGAGGGTGACGATGTCGGGCTGGAGGTTCGCGCGTTGGAAGCCCCACATCCTGTTCCCCAGTCGGCCGAAGCCAGGCTGTACCTCGTCGGCGATGAACAGGCCGCCCGCCTTGCGCACCGCCGCGACGGCCTTCGCGAGCGAGGGCAGGTCGGGGTGGACCCCGTCGCTCGCGAAGACGGTGTCGACGAGAAAGGCTGCGGGTTTGAGCCCCATGATCTCGAGTTCACCGAGCGTTGCGATGACCGCCTCCGCGATGTCGACATCGGGATGCGGCGCCCGCACGGCCCGAGCCCAGGGCGCGAGTTCGTCGATGCCGACGAGCGAGGGCGACACCGCCGCGACCTCGGTGGTGACCCCGTGGTACGCGTTCCAGCTGACGATGACGCCGGTGCCACCGGTCGCGGCCTTCGCGATGCGCAGGGCGAGGTCGTTCGCCTCCGACCCCGTGCAGGTGAACATCACGTTGCCGAGGTGACTCGGAAGAGTGCTCAGCAGATCTTCCGCGTAGTCGACGGTGGCGGCATCCAGGTAGCGGGTGTGGGTGTTGAGTCGCGCGGCTTGCTCGGCGATCGCCGCGACGACCCGGGGATGCGCATGCCCGACCGACGGCACGTTGTTGTAGGCGTCGAGATAGTCGTTGCCGTCGCGGTCGAACAGGTGGGCGCGCTCGCCACGCACGAACTCGACCGGCTCGCGATAGAACAGCCGGTACGCGGGACCGAGGGCGGCGATCCGACGTTTCACGAGCGACGCTGTCTCAGCGGGCAACTCGTTGACCCGCGCGGGGTCGAAGTAGGTCGTGGGTCCGGTCATGCCCAATCCTCCAGTGCTCGATGAAGCAGTCGGCGCACGCGCGGGGCGGCGTGAGAGCCGCCATCGCGCCGGCCCAGCTCTTCGTTGATGACGATCCTCTGCAGCTCGCGTCCAACCACGAGACCGGGGATGAGGTTGCGCTCCTCATCAGTCAGCGGTACGACCTCCTCGAAGCCGGCGGTGAACTCGGCGCGGACGGCATCCCCGGGGGAGTCCTCGGGAATCAGGTAGCCGAGCGCAACGCCGAGGTCGCACACCCGCGGGGTCAGCACGACATCGCCGAAATCGAGGATGCCCGAGATCGCTCCCGAGTCGTCGACGAGCACGTTGCCCGGGTGGAAGTCGTTGTGCACGATCTGCCTCGGCAGGGAGTCGAGCACGGGTGAGATCTCGTCGGCGTAGCGGGCGAAGGCGTCGCTCAGCAGCGGCTCGTCGGTGTAGGGCGCGAGCCCCGGCACTCGGCGCAGATCCCACGGGAGGATGCGATCCGCCGCCGGGTGGGTCAGGTGCGAGAGGGCGAGGGACAGACGCCCGAGCACGGCGCCGCCGACCTGCGGACGCCACGGGCGATCCGCTGCCCGAACGCCCGACAGCCAGGTCAGAACCCGCACGATCCGGCCGTCGAGAAGTGTCGACGGCCCCCCGGATGCCGTGGGCACGAGACGCGGGACGGGCAGCTCGGGGTCGTGCTCGGCGACCGCCGCGAGGGCGCCATCTTGCAGCGCCAGCAGTTCGGGGGAGTCGGCGGGGTGGGCGACTTTGACGAGCAGGACACCGGCGGCGTGGTCGACGCGGAAGGTGTCGTCACGTTCGGTGTCGAGACGGGTAAGGGTGTGGATGTCGAGGGCGTAGGCATCCCGAAGCGTCGTGGCCACCGCGTCCGGCGAGACCTGTTCGAAGGGCTCGACCAGATCGTCAAGCAACCCGGTCATGCTCGAATGCCGGTCATGCTCGAATGCTAGAGCCGTCGAGGATGCTCGTCGTTAATTGTGGAAGACGGACCTTACGGCCGCACCACCATCAGGTCGCCGACGGTGCAGCCGAGCGCATCGCAGATGGCGGTCAGCGTCGAGAACCGGATGGCGCGCGCCCGGTCGTTCTTGAGTACCGAAAGGTTCACCAGGCTGACGCCCACTAGTTCTGACAGCCGGGTCAGCGTCATCCCGCGCTCGGCGAGTAGTTCGTCGAGCCGGCAGTGGATGCGTCCGGCGTCTTCGTCGTCGGCGGGTGCCATCAGACGAGTCCCTCGGTCTCGCGCTGCAGACGCGACCCCGACCGGAACACGAACGCGAGCCCCATGATGACCAGGCCGATGAAGATCGGAGCGGGGTCGAAGACGAAGCCGACAGTGAACAGGTCGTGGTGCAGGGGGTTCAGCTCATCGGCCGCACTCATCATCCCGAGCCCCGTGAGCCCCTGACCGAGCAGCGATCCGACGGCGAGGGTCGCTCCGGAGATCTGCGCGACGGCTACCAACGGCCGCGCGAACGCTCGACCGCGCGCGAGGAAGAGCAGCAGCACCGCGATAGCTGCGCTCACGACCACGGCCACGACAATGGAGATCAGTTCACCGCTCGCGAGCAGAGCGCGGGTGCCCGTGGTCAGCCCACGAACGAGCAGATGGGCACTCGAGTACCCACCCACGACGATGGAGGGTTCGCCCGCCGAAGGAATTCCGTCGAGCGGAGCATCGGTGAGCAGTTCGAGCGGTGTGGCACCGTCCGTGGCGTTCACCAGATAGAGGCGCAGGCGCAGGATGCCGGCGATCAGCGAGACGAGCCCGAGCACAGCGGCGCCGATAGAGAGGACGGCAAGGACGACGCGTTCTGAGCGACGCGGAGCGGCGGTGGCCATCAGACGAGACCCTCCGCTTCGCGTTGCAGCTTGTGGCCGATCTGGAACGCCGCCGCGAGGGCTCCGAGCGAGGCGATCGCGAATGGCACGATCGGATCGACGGGAGTGTTGGTGTTGAGGCCAGGCTCCCCGGCGAGGGCGCTTGCTCCGCCGTTCGCGCCCATGGTGGTGAACAGCCAAGTGAGCAGCCATCCGCCGAGCACGACGAACATCGCGGCGCCGACGAGGCCGACGGTTTCGGCAGCGAAGGCCCGACCGCCGATGATGTTGCGGATGACGAGGCACACCAGCACCACCGTCGCGACCGCGGCCAGGGCGTAGACGACTTCGCAGAGGACGAGCGACCACAGCGTGATCGGCGGCATGTCGCTGACGTAGAGGACCACCTGCTGTGCGCCGACCACGACCGGTGCGCCGCCCGGCCCGATCGGCATTGTCGCGGGGGTGTCGGCGAATGACGCCAGCACCGGAACGTTGCGGTTCGGGACGATCTCGAGCAGGCGCAGTATGGCGCGCACGACGGTGAAGACGATCGCCGCAGCGCCGAGCACGATCGTGATTTGCAACGCGGTGCGATCCAGTTTCGAGGGGGTGGGGACAGAAGACATCGGGCTCTCCTTATCGATTGTCGATGTTATCGATCTACGATAACCACATCGACCCGGACGTTGTCAACCCTGCGGTGAGCCGTGAGCGAACATGGGAGTTTTCGACAGGCTGCGTCGTTACCCTCGGATATATCGACGCCAGCCGACACGGCGTCACCAGGAGTCACAGATGTTCGAGCGCTTCACAGACCGAGCCCGCCGGGTGGTCGTCCTCGCCCAAGAAGAGGCGAAGATGCTCAACCACAACTACATCGGCACTGAGCACATCCTGCTCGGCCTGATTCACGAGGGCGAAGGTGTCGCCGCAAAGGCGCTCGAGTCGCTCGGCATCTCTTTGGATGCCGTTCGCGAGCAGGTGCAAGACATCATCGGGCAGGGGCAGCAGCAGCCGACCGGGCACATCCCGTTCACTCCGCGCGCCAAGAAGGTGCTCG
>JBDTNW010000199.1:0-4094 GCA_039933575.1 Pseudolysinimonas sp.
TCATCTCGTTGAGTGCGTCGTAGAGCGGACGCAGGTAGGGGTCGATCTTGTCGGTCAGGGTGCCGGGCAGAAACCCGAGCCGCTCCCCCGCCTCGATCGCTGGCCGACTCAGGATGATGCGGTCGACTTCTTTGCGCTGCAGCGCCTGCACAGCTTTCGCCATCGCGAGGTAGGTCTTGCCGGTACCGGCAGGCCCGATGCCGAAGGTGATCGTGTTGAGGTCGATGGCGTCGACGTAGGCCTTCTGGCCGAGCGTCTTGGGGCGGATGCTCTTGCCCCGGCTGGTCAGGATGGCCTGGCTGAGCACCTCGGCCGGGCTACCTTCGCCGCGTTCCAGGATCTGCGCACCGGCGGTCACGTCGGTCGGACCGAGGTCGACGCCGTTTTTCACCATCGCCACCAGCGCCTGCACGAGTCGCTCGGCGGCGCGCACCTCGGCCTCGGGTCCTTCGAGGCTGACATGGTTGCCGCGCACCAGCACGCTCACCTGGGGATAGCGCTGCTCGATGGTCATCAGCAACCGGTCTTGCGGCCCGAGCAGGCGCACCATGGCGACGCCATCCACCTCGAGTTCCGCACGCCGTGGCGCAGCAGAGCCGGGATCGGTCACAGTGTGCCCTCGGTCAGTGCGCCGGTGTGCTCTGGGTCACCGAGTACGTGCGCGTGCACGTGAAAGACGGTTTGCCCAACGGATTCGCCCGTGTTGAAGATCAACCGGAATTCCCCGTTGCAGTTCTCGTCAGCAAGTTGCTGCGCGACCGAAACGAGCTCGGCAAGCAGAGCCGGGTCCCCCGCCGCGAGCGCGGCGACGTTGGGGTACGTTCCCACCTTCGGGAACACCAGAAGGTGCACGGGTGCCTTCGGCGCGATGTCGCGGATGGCGAGCACGCGCTCGTTCTCGAAGACCTTCGAGGCAGGGATTTCTCCGGCGACGATTCGCTCGAAGACGCTGGCCTCTGACATGACCTCCACCTTACGGGGCGGCATTCCAGGCCGCCCGGTAGTACTGGATGCGGTCCTCATCCGGCTCGATCTCATACGCGGCGAAGAACTCGTCCTGCCACCCTTCGCCGTAGTTCCAGTCGAGGCTCATGCTGGCGATCGCCAGGTCGGCCCAGCGGTCGCCGACCCCCAACGCTGCGAAGTCGACGTGCCCGACGAATCGACCGTCAACGCCGATGATCGTGTTCGGCGCACACGCATCGCCGTGGATGACGACGGCCCCGTCGTCGGGTCGCGGAGCGTCCGCCGGAATCCACGAGGTGCGAAATGGGCAGGCCGCCGAGGGAACCTTGTCGTGAAGAGCGCGGAGTCCCGCCGCGATCGCCCGCACCGCTTCGGCCGGGCGATCGATCCACACGGGCGAGACCGCCCCTGCGCCGTCGAGCGCCCGGGTCACGAGCACCTGTCCGTGGTCGTCTCGCCCAAGATCGAGAATCTCCGGAACGGGATGCCCGATCGTGCGTGCCCAGATCAGGCGCGCCCGCTCGTCCTCGAGATCGACGCCGTTGCCCCGTGGATTCCACTTGAGAAAGCGGTCGCCCGCAACGAAGGTCAAGCCGCCGATTTCGTTGAGCCAGATCACGTCGTCGATCTGATCCGCGAAGGCACGCACGAGGTCAGGAACCTCGACCGGACCGGTCGGCGCTCCAGCTACCAACGGCCGAGCCTCGCATTCAACACGGCAAGCGCAGCAGGTCCAGCCGTCGAGGTCCGCAACACTTCGGCGCCGAGGCGAACGAGTGTCGCACCCGCTGAAGAGAACGCCTCGAGTTCACGCGGCGAGATGCCACCTTCGGGGCCGACGACGAGAATGATCCGGTCAGCATCAGGCAGCACGGCGGTGAGAGACAGGTCTGCTGTCGGTTCCAGCACCAGGATGACGCCCGCCAGGTTCGCAACAGCGGCCGTCGACATCATCCCCTCGACCACCGGAATACGCGATCGGATGGACTGCTTGGTCGCCTCGCGCACGATCGACGCCCAACGCTCGCGACCCTTGTCGGCCTTCGGCCCCTCCCAGCGCGACACCGAACGCTCGGCCGCCCACGGGATCACCCCGGCCACACCTAGTTCGGTGGCGGCCTGGATGGCGAGTTCGTCCCGGTCGCCTTTCGCAAGTGCTTGCACCAACCACAACTCGGGCAGGGCCGCGGCTTCCACGATCGACGACTCGACGGTGACCGAAACCACTCCACCGTCGATCGAGACTACGCGACCAGACACGACGAGACCGGCGCCATCGGAGACCGAGATTTTCTCCCCGACGCGCACCCGAGCGACGGAGACCGCATGCCGCGCCTCCTCGCCGCCGAACGTCACGACCGAGCCGGCCACGGCATCCGTTCCCAGATTTAGCTGCTGAGCCAGATCACCGGCGAGATAGAGCGAAGCCATGCGCGACCGAGCTAAACGCCCAAAAACCGATCGCGGATCTTCGCGAACAACCCCTGCTGAAAGGTCGAGAACTCGGGCGCGACAGGACGACGCGAGGCGGCAAACTCTTCCATCAGCTTCTGCTCTTTGTTGTTGAGTCGCACCGGCGTCACCACCTGGATGCCGACCCTCAGATCGCCACGACCCGCACCTCGCAGGTGAGTGATGCCACGATCTTTGATGGTCACGACGTCGGCGCTCTGAGTTCCCGGCTTGATCTCGATCGAAACGTCGCCGTCGAGCGATGCGAGACTCACCCGAGTGCCGAGCACAGCATCCGTCATCTGCACTTCGAGGGTCGCGAGCAAGTCGTCGCCGTTGCGGCTAAATGTCTCGTGGTGCTTGACCTTGACCTCGAGGTAGACATCGCCATTGGATCCGCCGGCCGGCCCGGCCTCGCCCTGGCCGGGGAGGTGCAGGCGAACGCCGGTTTCGACTCCCGCCGGGATATCGAGCGAGATCGTGCGCTTGGCCCGCACCCGGCCTTGGCCCGCACAGGTCGGACACGGGCTCGGGATGACGGTGCCGTAGCCCCGGCAGGTTCCGCACGGGCTCGAAGTCATCACGTTGCCCAACAGCGAGCGAACCTGACGCTGGATCTGACCGCTACCCCCACAGATGTCGCACCTGACCGCGCTGGTTCCGGGAGCGCAGCACGAGCCCGCACACGCCTCGCAGGTGACCGCGGTGTCGACGTCGATGTCGCGGTGGACGCCGAACACGACTTCTTCGAGTTCGACCTCAACCCGCAGCAACGAGTCCTGGCCGCGTTCCTGCCGCGAGCGCGGAGCTGACCGGCTCTGCCCGGCACCGAAGAAGGTTTCGAAAATGTCGCCGAAGCCGAAGGTCGCGCCACCACCCCCGCCGCCGCCGAAACCGGTCTGCGGTCCGAGGTCGTAGCGTTCACGCTGGTCGGAGTCGCTCAGCACGTCGTACGCGTGAGTGACGAGCTTGAAGCGTTCCGCGGCGTCCGCACTCGGATTCACATCGGGATGCAATTCGCGAGCCAACTTGCGATAGGCCTTTTTGATTTCCTCCGTGCTCGCGGCGCGCGAGACTCCGAGAACCTCGTAGTGGTCGGTCACCCGCGGTCGTCCTCACCAAGTAGTCGAGTGAGGTATCGCGCGACTGCCCGCACCGCCGTCATGTTGCTGGAATAGTCCATCCGAGTCGGGCCGAGCACTCCCAGGTGTGCAAGCCCTCCGCCCGACGCGGTGTAACCGGTCGCGACCACGCTCGTTTCGCTCAGCCCGGATGCTTCGTGTTCGCGCCCGATGCTGGTGCGCACGTCGTCGACCTCGATCTGCATTTCGCCGAAGAGTTTTAGCATCGTCACCTGCTCTTCGAGAGCTTCCAGTACGGGGTAGATACTCCCGCTGAAATCGCGCTCGGTTCGGGCCAAGTTCGCTGACCCGGCGACCACGAGACGGTCTTGCCTGTTGGCGGCAACCTGCTCGCCGATGCTCGCCGCGATGGTCGCGATCAGCTCGGCGCGCTCGCGCGGGAAGGCCGCGGTCAGCGCAGGAAGCTTCGCGGCCGCATCAGCGAGGCCAAGTCCGCCGAGCTCGGTGTTGAGACGTTCACGCAGTTCGGCGACCGCGTTGTCGTCGAGAGGGGTGGCGACATCCAGAAGGCGTTGATCGACCCGGCCGGTGTCG
>JBDTNW010000200.1:0-4090 GCA_039933575.1 Pseudolysinimonas sp.
CCTGCCACATCGGGTCGCGGATGAGTTCGCCAAGTTCGGCCGAGTCGCGACCCGCAAGTGCGTTGTCGACGGCGAGTTCGAACCGCACCTCGAGGTCGGCAAGGGCTGAGCCGTCTCCGGCCCGGAGCGCTTCGGGCCAAGCATCCGGATCGGCGGCGATACGGGCGCGGGTCGCCGAAATCGCCGCACTGAACGCCCCGAGATGACGACGAGCGGCGGGACCTCCGTGGGCGACCGCGAGCGGCATCTGTTCGGCGAGGGCGTGCACACTCGCGATGATCCGGCGAATCTCGAGTCGCGGTCGCTCGCGCAAAACGACACCGAGAACGATCGCCGAGAGGCCAGCAGCGACCAGGATGGCGCCCGCCGACCAGGGCAGATCGTTCCAGGTGGGTCGCACGATCGACGCGGACACGTACGCGGCGAGGCCGCCGAGCGCGATCAGTGTGCCCGCCCGCCCGAGCAGAGTCGAGGCGACGACGACCATCCCGAGCACGAAGAAGACAACCGCCGTCAGAATCCACTGGTCGAGCATGAGGATGCCGAGCACGAGACCCGCGATGCCCGAGGGCGCGAGCAGCAGCAGCGGGACAAAGCGCAACCGAAGCCGGAATCCCATCCCAATCGTCATGCTGGCAACCGAGGCGACCAAGATGCCCGGAATGGCGAGGGCCCACGCGACGCTGAGCAGCCCGAAAGCCGTCAGCAGCACGATCACGGCGACGCCGAAACTGACGGTCGCGCGCACGGCGGCTCCCAGCCGACGAAGACCCGGGTCCGCGGCGTAGACCGCGAGCTGCAGATCGCTCATAGGTCAATCATGACGGCCCCGCGGCCGGGCTCGCGCCCGCTCCGCGTTCGCCACTACTCGTACGAGCGGTGCACCAGACGCGAGAGCACAATCGCGCTGCGGGTGTGATCGACGCTGGGTGCGACCCGAATACGCTCCAGCGCGTCCTCGAGGCTCGGGATGTCGCGGGACCGCACGTGCACGATCGCGTCCGCGTCTCCCGTGATGGTTGCGGCATCTTGCACCTCGGGAACCGCCGAGAGGATGCGGCGCAGTTCTTCGGGGGCAACGGTTCCCCGGCAGAACAACTCGACGTACGCCTCGGTGGCAAGCCCATCGACTACTGGATCGACCTGAACGGTGAACGCGCGAATGACCCGGTCGGCGACGAGACGATCGACGCGCCGTTTGACGGCGGACGCAGAAAGTCCGATCTTGTAGCCGATATCGCCGTAGCCGGCACGCGAGTTTTGCCGAAGGAGGTCGATGATCCCGTAGTCGAGGTTGTCCACGGATTCAGGGTACGCGGGATCGTTGCGTCGCCGCGGGGCAATCTGCAGTGATGGTGCGTACCACGCTGCGAAACAGCGGATGGCTGCGTGTCATTCTGGTTGGATGACGGAAACTGCGCACCGGACGTCTCCTGCCGAGTCAGCTTCGCCCGTGGAACGGGTCGCGACACGACGGATCGTGCTGATGTGCCGCCCGGAGCACTTCACCGTGAGTTACCGCATCAACCCGTGGATGCATCCCGAAGACCCCACCGACACCTCACTTGCCGTTCGGCAGTGGGAGCAGTTGTACAAGGTCTACCTCGATCTCGGATACGAGGTCGAGTTGATCGACCCCATCGCCGGGTTGCCCGACATGGTCTACTCCGCGAATGGCGGCTTCACCCTCGACGGAATTGCCTACGGCGCGAAGTTTCAGTACCCCGAGCGCGGCCCCGAGGGTCCCGCGTACATGGAGTGGTTTGCCGCCAACGGCTTCGAGGTGCGGGAGCCGGTCTCGGTCAACGAAGGCGAAGGCGACTTTCTGCTGGTCGGCGACCGCATTCTGGCGGGCACCGGATTTCGCAGCGACTCCGCGTCGCACGACGAATTGCGGCGCATCTACAGCGACCGCGAGGTCGTCACCCTGACGCTGATCGACCCAAGTTTCTACCACCTCGACACCGCGATCGCCGTCCTTGATCCGGTGCCGGTGAACGGCCACAGCAACATCGCCTTCCTGCCGAAGGCGTTCGACGCGCACTCGCTCGACATCCTCGACGCGTTGTATCCGGATGCTGTGGTCGTGAACGACGCCGACGCCGCGGTGCTGGGGCTCAACAGTTTCAGCGACGGTAAGAACGTGGTCATCGCATCCCGCGCCGTTGGCTTCGAGGCGTCGCTGCGCGAACGCGGCTACACCCCGATCGGTGTCGACCTGTCAGAACTGCTGTTGGGCGGCGGCGGAGTGAAGTGCTGCACGCTGGAGCTTCGTCGATGACTCTCAGCACTGAGGTCGGCTCGGCCGAAGCGATCGCGCTCGCCGAGGAGTTCGGTGCGCACAACTACCACCCCCTTCCGGTCGTCGCGGCGACGGCAGAGGGCGCCTGGGTGACCGACCCCGAAGGTCACCGATACCTCGACTGTCTCGCCGCCTACTCGGCCGTGAACTTCGGGCACGGGCATCCGGTGCTTCTTGCCGCCGCCCGCGCACAACTCGATCGCGTGACGCTCACCAGCCGCGCGTTCCACAACGACCGGCTCGGCCCGTTTCTCGAAGCTCTCGCGAAACTGGCTCGCAAGGACATGGTGCTGCCGATGAACACGGGCGCCGAAGCCGTCGAGTCGGGCATCAAGGTTGCTCGCGCCTGGGGTTACCGGGTCAAGGGTGTTGCCGACGGACGGGCGAAGATCGTCGTCGCCGACGGCAACTTTCACGGTCGTACGACGACAATCGTCGGCTTCTCCTCCGACCCGCAGGCCCGCGACGGCTTCGGCCCGTTCACCCCGGGGTTCGTGAGCGTGCCGTACGGGGACGCGGCTGCGCTTGAGGCAGCACTCGACGACGACACCGTCGCCGTGCTGCTCGAACCGATTCAAGGTGAAGCGGGTGTCGTCGTGCCGCCGCCGGGGTATCTCGCTGAGGTGCGCCGGATGACGGCCGAGCGCAACATCCTGTTCATCGCCGACGAGATCCAGTCGGGGCTCGGGCGTACTGGTGCGACCTTCCAGTGCGATAACGAGGGCGTCATCCCCGACCTCTACCTGCTCGGCAAGGCACTCGGCGGCGGCATCCTGCCGGTCAGTGCGGTCGTCGGCAATCGGGATGTTCTCGGGGTACTGCACCCCGGAGAGCACGGCTCAACGTTCGGCGGCAATCCGCTTGCGGCGGCGGTCGGACTCGCGGTCGTCGAACTGCTCGAAACCGGGGAATACCAGGCCCGGGCCCGCGACCTCGGCGAGCACCTCCGGGAGCGGCTTCTCGCCCTGGTCGGGCACGGCGTCGTCGCGGTTCGGAGTGTCGGCCTCTGGGCGGGTGTCGACATCGACCCCACACTCGGCACCGGTCGCGAGGTCTGTGAACGGCTGATGGCGCGCGGAGTGTTGGCGAAAGACACCCACGGTTCGACCATCCGGTTTGCGCCGCCGCTCGTCGTCGAGCGTGCTGACCTCGACCTCGCCGTTGATGCCTTGAGTGCCGTGCTCGACGAACTGCGCGCCGAGCGGCGTTCGGCATAGCCTGAGTGGGTGTCGTCACTGACCCCCGAGTTGCTCGATCGCATCCGCTCCCGCGCCGCCGGGTACGACCGCGACAACGTGTTCTTCACCGAAGACCTCGACGAACTGCGCTCCGCGGGCTACCTCGCGCCGCGGTCGCTGCTTGAGACCGCGCGCGACCAGCGTCTGCTCGCGGCTTACGCCCCGGCGACCGCGCTCGGCATCAACATGCACCTCGTCTGGACGGGGGTCGCCCGTGTTCTGCACGAACGCGGCGACGCCAGCCTCGACTGGGTGCTTCAGGATGCCGACGCCGGCGAACTGTTCGCATTCGGCAACAGCGAGGGTGGCAACGACCTCGTGCTCTGGGACTCGCTGACCACGGCAGAGGCCGTTGACGGCGGCTTCGCGTTCACCGGCACGAAGATCTTCACCTCCCTCGCCCCAGCCTGGACGCGGCTCGGTATCTTCGGCAAACAGTCCGACGGCCCGGAGGGGCCGAGGTTGGTGCACGGCTTCATCACGCGCGCGACGGCTGCAACCCCCGTCGAGGGTGTCACGACACTCGACGACTGGGACACGCTCGGGATGC
>JBDTNW010000201.1:0-4085 GCA_039933575.1 Pseudolysinimonas sp.
CCCGCGGTGCCATCTTTCGAAGCCCGGTACATCACGCCGGCATCCACCAGGTGAGCGAGCCGCGATGCGAGGACGTTGGTGGCGATCCCCAGACTGCGCTCGAAGTCGGCAAACCGGGTGGCTTCGGCGAAGAGGGCGCTGCGCAGGATGAGAAACGTCCACCGCTCCCCGAACACCTCAAGGGTGCGGGAAATCGAGCAGACCTGCGTTTCGTAGGTATTGCCGAGCACATGGTTACGCTAGTCCTGCCGACTTGCATGATGCAAGTCGCAGGACTCCACTCATAGTGAATTCATAGCGCCATCTGGGGCTCGCCCGAGGCACTGCCGTCACCGTGGACGACATGGCAGATAACAAGAACCCCGAAGTGGCGCCGGCGGAAGCCGTGTCACCCGTCACGACCGCCACCCCGGTGACGATCGTTCACGAGCGGCGCAGCTGGCTGCTGCCGCTCGTTTCGGCCCTGGCAATTGCGCTCGCGCTCCTCGTCGGCGGGATCGGAGGGTTCGCGATTGGGCGGGCCACCGACCACCGTGAAGGCCGCGTCGCGATGGAGCAGGGTCACCTCGCCGGCGGACCTGGTGGTCAGCAGGGCCAACAGGGCGGTCAGGGTGGTCACGGCGGTCAGGGTGGTCACGGCGGTCAGCAGTTCGGACCGCAGCACGGCGGTCAGGGCGGACAGAACGGGATGCCGGGTCACCCCGGCAACACCGGCGACACCGGTCCCGGCGACTCGGTCGCTCCGGCCCCCGCGCCCACTCCGTAGTCGACAAGCAACGAGCCCGCGGCACCTGGGGATCATCCCTGGGTGCCGCGGGCTCGCGTCTGGCTAGTGGTGACGGTCAGTCGTCGGAACCGTGTCCCCCGCTTCCGCTGTCGTCGCCACTGTCTTGGCCAGAGTCATCCGATCCCGAGCCCGAACCCGAGTCGTCGGATCCCGTCCCTGAGTTGTCCGTACCGGAGCCCCCCGAGCCCGAGTTGCTCGAGTCGGGGTTGTCGTCGCCGGCGTTGTGGGCGGCACCGTCATCCTGCCCGGAGTTCTGCGGCAGGTTGTCGTCGGTTGCGTCGTGGGTCGTCGACGGCGAGGGCGACGGCACAAGCACGTTCGGCACCTGGCCGATGTTGCTGGTCGGTGAGAGCGACAGCGTGGCCGCGTTGACGGCGATGCCGGCACCCGCGAGGGCGAGGATAGCGCCGCCGGTGAGGGCGAACATCAGTTGCTTCTTCATGTCTTCGACCTTACGAACTGAACGGCGAAGGCCAGGATGCCCTAGATCCAAGAAACGTCCAAGATCCTGGCCAGCAAACAAGAACACTGTGCCACTCGTCAGCGCACAGAGAGAATGGCAGCATGCGGGTGCTGATCATCGAAGACGACGCAGCGATCGCGGCCGGCATCGCTGACGCCCTCGACTCCGCGACCTACGAGCTTCGCCACGCCGACACCGGTGCGGGCGGTCTCGCTGCGGTGGCCGACTTCCACCCGGAACTCGTGATCCTCGACCTCGGCCTTCCCGATCTCGATGGCACCGAAGTCTGCCGTCGCATTCGAGAACACGACACGGTGCCGATCATCGTGGTCAGCGCCCGCGGCGATGAGGCCGACCGAGTACTCGCCCTTGAGTTGGGTGCCGACGACTACCTGACGAAACCGTTCGGAATGCGTGAACTCCTCGCCCGGTTGCGCGCTCTCGCCCGTCGCTCCGGTGGTGGCGAACAGACCCCGGCATCGACCCACGGCGCCTTGAACATAGACGCCCGCTCGCGCAGGGTAACCCTCGGCGACGAAGACGTGCACCTGACCCCCACCGAGTTCGACCTGCTCTCGTACCTCGCCGCCGACAGCGGTGCGGTCCTGCGCCGGCAGGACATCCTGCGGGATGTCTGGAAGACCGAGTGGTACGGAGCGACGAAGACCCTCGACGCTCACGTTGCCGCGATCCGCCGCAAGCTGGGCGACCCGTCATGGATCCAATCGGTGCGGGGCATCGGCTTTCGGTTCGAACCCCCGAAGCCGCGCAAACCATGACCTGGCGACTGTTCGCCGCCTTCGCCGCACTGGTGTTACTCGCGCTGCTGGTGCAAGACATCCCGCTCGCCGGATATCTGTCGGCGACCGAGCGCGAGCGCATCGTGACGGCCCTCGAACGCGACGCCTTTCTGCTTGCCGGGCGAAGCGAGGAAGCCCTGCACTCCACCACACCCGACGCTGACGGAAGTGTCACCGCACTCGCGAAGGCCTATCGGGATGCCGGCGGAGCCCGCACGATCATCGTCGACCGGGCCGGCGTCGTGGTCGTCTCGAGCGACGACGATCCGGTCGCGGTCGGACAGTCGTACCTCTCGCGCCCCGAGATCGCGCAAGCCCTCGACGGCACAGTCGTCTCGGGTGAGCGGTTCTCGCAGACGCTCAACCAGCAACTGTTGTACGTCGCCGTGCCGGTGCTCAGCGGTTCCGAGGTGTTTGGAGCTGTGCGGCTGACCTATCCGGCATCCGAGATCGATGCCGCGGTCAACCGCAAAGTCGCGACGCTGGGTCTGGTCGGACTCGTCACGGTTCTGCTCGCTGGACTGATCGGGATGATTATCTCCCGCTCGATCACGCGACGCCTGCGGCTGCTCCGCGACGCAACCGAGCGGTTCGCGGGGGGCGAGCGCGGCGTGCGGGCCGACCCGTCCGAAGGTGCACCTGAGCTGCGCAGTCTGGCTCATTCGTTCAACGACATGGCGGGCCGGGTCGACGACGCGATGGAGCAACAGCGCGGGTTCGCCGCCGACGCCTCCCACCAACTGCGCACCCCGCTCACCGCGCTGCGCCTCCGACTCGAGCGGGCGCGCACCCTGGTCGAAGCTGGCGATCGGGATGCCGCGGTGTCTCGTCTGGACGCCGCGGAGACTGAGGTGGAGCGTCTCGAACTCCTGGTCGAGGGGTTGCTGATGTTGAGTCGTGCCGAAGCCAGTGACCCACCTCAGGTGACCGTCGACCTTGCCCAGACGGCTCGCGACCGGGTCGAGCAGTGGGCCGCGCTCGCCGAAGAGTCGGGTCGCGCGGTGACCTGCGAAGCGCCTGCGGCATCCCCCGTCGTCTCGGTGCCGACGGCGGTCGAGCAGATCGTCGACAACCTGATCGATAACGCGCTCGCGATCTCGCCGCCCGGTGCCGTCGTCGAGGTTCAGGTCATGCGTGACGCCGGCCATGTCGAACTGCACGTTCTCGACCGCGGGCCGGGCTTACCCGAAGCCGACCGGCACCGTGCCTTCGACCGATTCTGGCGGGGCGCCGCGACGACTCCCGGCAGCGGACTCGGGCTTGCGATCGTCGCGCAGTTCGCCAAGATGAGCGGTGCCGAGGCACGGCTCGACGCCCGCCTCGGTGGTGGTTTGGATGCAGTTGTGCGCTTCCGGGCAGCGGCGGGCACCCGCTCATCCACCGATTCGGCGAGCGCGGCCGGGGAAGTCGGAGGCCGCTCCTAGGCTGACCCCATGGCCCGCCCCGCGACTCCCGGATTCGCCTGCCGCGAGTGCGGCTGGACCACCGTCAAGTGGGTCGGGCGCTGCGGTGAATGCCAGACCTGGGATTCCCTGGTCGAACAGGGTGCGCCCACTCGCGCGGTCGCCGCGGTAACTCCGCCGGCATCCCGAACCGCTCGCCCGATCACCGAAGTCGGAGCCGAGTCGAGCGCGTACCGGCCGACCGGCATCAGCGAGTTCGACCGCGTGCTTGGCGGCGGTCTCGTACCGGGAGCGGCGATTCTGCTCTCGGGAGAACCGGGGGTGGGCAAGTCGACGCTGCTTCTCGAGGTCGCATCGCGTGCGGCCCAGAACGGGGAGCGCGTGCTCTACGTGAGCGCCGAAGAGTCAGCTTCGCAGGTGCGACTGCGGGCCGAACGCACCGGCGCCCTCTCTGACGAGCTGTATCTCGCCGCCGAGACCGACCTCGCCACGATCCTCGGGCACGTGGACGCCGTGAAGCCGCGGCTGCTCGTCGTCGACTCGGTGCAGACGGTGTCGTCGGCGCTCTCCGACGGCGCCGCCGGGCAACCCGCCCAGGTGCGCGAAGTCGCGGGCACGCTCATCCGCATCGC
>JBDTNW010000202.1:0-4033 GCA_039933575.1 Pseudolysinimonas sp.
AGCGCGTCACCGGACCGACCTGGTCGAGGGATGACGCGAGCGCGATCGCTCCGTAGCGCGACACCCCGCCGTAGGTGGGCTTCATGCCGACCGAACCCGTCACCGCGGCGGGCTGCCGGATCGACCCGCCGGTGTCAGACCCGAGGGCGAGCGGTGCCTGGAACGAAGACACCGCCGCAGCCGAACCGCCACCCGAACCACCGGGGATGCGGGTCAGATCCCACGGGTTGTGGGTGTTGCCGTAGGCGGAATGCTCGGTCGAGGAGCCCATCGCGAACTCGTCCATGTTGGTCTTGCCCAACGGCACGAGACCGGCCGCGCGCATCCGAGCGACGACTGTCGCGTCGTAGGGCGGAATCCAGCCTTCCAAAATGCGCGACCCTGCCGTCGAGGGCATGTCGAGGGTGCAGAGCACGTCTTTGATCGCGACCGGCACCCCCGCGAGCGGCGACAGGACGGTACCGGATGCCCGCTGCTTGTCGACCTCGCGAGCGGCGTCGAGTGCGCCGGCGTTGAGGTGCAGGAACGCGTGGATGTCGCCATCCACCGCCGCGATGCGGTCGAGGTGGGCCTGCGTCACGTCGACGCTCGAGACCTCGCGCGAGCCCAACAGTTCGGCGAGACGGGAGGCGGCGAGGGTGGTGAGCTCGGCACCTGCGCCAGAGACTGCGCCGCTCACTGCTCTTCTCCCAAAATGCTCGACACCTTGAACTGCCCGTCTTGCGTGGCCGGTGCCCCCGACAGTGCCTGTTCGGTCGTGAGGGTCTGGCCCACGACATCCATTCGCGTCACCATTCCGAGCGGGATGGGGTGGCTGGTTGCCGGAACGTCAGGGGTCGCGACGGCGGTGACTTTCGCGACCGACTCGACAATCAGGCCGAGCTCGCCGGTCAGTTTGGCGACCTCGTCGTCGGTGAGGGCGATGCGGGCGAGGTGCGCCATGTGCGACACGACGGCGGGGGTGATTTCAGAACTACCGGGCACCCCCGAAGTCTACGAGGCGGCGGCCTGGCTGATCAGCGTGCCGCGGACTTCGCCAAACCGCCGAGCGACGTCACCAACGACGCCTGGTCGAGAGCGATCAACGCGAGGTTGCGCTGCGAAGTGGTGCCGGGAGCGAAGTAGTCATTGTGGGTGACTGTGTCGAGCAGCTTCGCGCCGGTCACCGAATCGGTGGTGCCCGTGACGCTGAACTGGTGGGCGCCGTAGCCGGCATCCAGGGGCTGGCTGCCGTAAACGCCCGTCCGAGGAATCGGATCCCAGTCAGCCGCGCCGACCCAGACGTTTCCGCCGGTCACCTTGAGGTCTTTGACACTGTTGGCGGGGCTGCCCGGCGAACCGACTACTGCCAGCGCGTCGACGCTGACGTCGTTCTCTTGCAGCGCGAGCATGGCCGCGGTCGAACCGTAGGAGTGAGCCATGATCGACACGAACGGCAGATCTTGCGAGTTCGCGACTCGGGTCGCATCAATGCCCTGAAGTGTCAGGGTCAACGCGTCACGACCCTCGTAGGCGAGTTGCATCGACGGCGCGCTCACGACTGTGGGCGTGTGATACCCGATCCAGGAGACCGTTGCAGCAGTGCCCGGAAGCCCGAGCCGCGTGATCCATTTCTGCTGCTCGACAAGCATCGCGTCGGCGGTCGCGGTCCAGTCGACGAGTTGCGCATCGACTCCGAAGTACATCCCCGGCACCAGGATGCTGACGTAATCAGCGGTAGCGAGATCGCCGACCGCAACCACCGCCCGGCCGTCGCCGCTGACGTCGAGCGCTACGAGCGAGCGGTCTGCCTGCGACGGACCGCGCTGCAAAGCCGTCGTCACTTCGCCCAGCATGTGCAGGCGTGCGTCAAGTTCATCTTCCATCGCGCGACCGACTCCGGCCGACAGCTCGGCTCGGATGTCGCCAACCGTCTTCGACAGATACCTGCGGTTTGCGATGTCGCGAGACGCATAGGGCACCCCGTCGAGGTTGCCGACCACCCCGGGGACGTCTGCCAGCAGCGCTTCTGAGGCAGCTTCCGGCGTGCGCGACCACCACTGGGCGACGGCGAGGGCGGCCGGCGGTTGGGCAACGAGGTCAGCCAAGACATCGGGATGGTCAGCGACAAACGTGGTGAGGTCGTTCGGGCTCAGCCGCACGATCTGGTCGAGGAGGGCGATGCCGTCGAGTTGGGCGATGGTGTCGAGCGAGGCACCGCCGCCCACCGGGTCGGGTCCGATAAAGGGTTGCGGGATGCCGTTCGGGATGCCGGTGACTGTGCTGACGTTACCGATGCTGACGTTACCGATGCTGACAGCGGCGATGGGCTGTGTGGCGAGGGCATCAGAAGCGCTGACGGGCGGCAACACGGGCGACATACCAAAGGCCCCGGCGAGGACTGAAACCATCGCCGGGGTTGCAAAGATCGCAGCGACGTCCAGCACGCCGTTTGTTCCCATCACCCAGCGTGTCGCGCTTCCGACCTTCTCGTCGGAACATCACTCCACTGCCCCTCATTCTAGGGACACGATGGCACCCAAAAGGGGGCCGCGTCCGTGAACTGGCCGACAATTTGCGCGAAATCGTCACGCCGCCCTCGGTTTGGTGGGCAGACGGGTACGACTACCCCCTGAAACTGCCGCCCGGAGGTTGACCGACGGGGTCGCCACCTCGCCAGGTCTCGACTCGCGGGCAAGGGTTAAGCCAGTGCGCCCGGACCCTGTTCCACGAGGAGTTTGAACTGGGCGGCGTCGATGATGCGCACCCCGAGTTCTTCGGCTTTGCCCAACTTCGACCCCGCACCGGGCCCTGCCGCGACGAAGTCGGTCTTCTTCGACACGCTCGACCCCGATTTGCCGCCGGCGCGCAAAATCGCTTCTTCCGCCTCTTCTCGGGTGTAACCCTCAAGTGACCCGGTCGCAACGACGGTCAGCCCAGCTAGCACCCCGTCGACCGCAGCCGCGGCTCCGGGTCCGGCGTGACCTGGCACCGTCCACGGCACCCCGGCGGCCGCCCACTGCTCGACGATCGCGACGTGCCAGTCGACCTCGAACCATTCGAGCACGGCATCCGCGATGATGCCGCCGACCCCTTCGACTGCGGCGAGTTCGTCGCGAGAAGCAGCACGAATAGCGGCGAGCGACCCGAAGTAGGAGGCAAGCGCCCGCGCGGCGACGGGTCCGACGTGGCGGATCGACAGCGCGACCAGGAACCGCCACAGTTCTTTCGACTTCGCGAGCTCGAGTTCGGCGAGTAGCTTCTCGGCCAGCGCCGACGGCCCATACTCTGCCGGTTGGTCTTTGCGGGCAGCGACGATGATGCGCCGGAACGGCGACCGCAGATCGGGCCGACCTTCGGCATCCGTCTTCACGACTCCGGTCTCGGAGTCCCAGACACGCACGTCGATCGGCAGCAGGTCGGCGAGGGTGAGCGCGAACAGTCCGGCCTCGGTAACCAGAGGCGGCGGCACCGGCACGTCGGGCTGCGTCAGCGCGACCGCGCCGATCTCGCCGAGCCCTTCGATGTCGAGGGCTCCTCGGGATCCGATGTGCTCGACCCGACCGCGCACCTGCGCCGGGCACGACCGCGAGTTCGGACAGCGCAGGTCAACGTCGCCCTCCTTGGCCGGTGCCAACGGGGTGCCGCAGACGGGACAGTCACGAGGCATCACAAACTCGCGCTCGGTGCCGTCACGCAGTTCGACGACCGGCCCGAGCACTTCGGGAATCACGTCGCCGGCTTTGCGCAGCACGACCGTGTCGCCGATCAGTACGCCCTTGAGTTTCACGACGTCTTGGTTGTGCAGAGTTGCCTGACGCACTTCCGACCCCGAAACCCGAACCTTTTCCATCACGGCAAACGGGGTGGCGCGGCCGGTGCGACCGATCGAGACGACGATGTCGAGCAGCTTCGTGTTCACCTGCTCGGGCGGGTACTTGTAGGCGATCGCCCAGCGCGGCGCACGCGAGGTGGCTCCCAATTCGGCGTGCAACGCGAGTTCGTCGACCTTGATCACGACGCCATCGATCTCGTGTTCGACCGAGTGCCGGGC
>JBDTNW010000203.1:0-4022 GCA_039933575.1 Pseudolysinimonas sp.
GCGGGTCGCGACTCGGCCGAACTTGGCGAACTCATCCGCGACCCGATGTGGCAGGCGAGCGAGCGGCGGCCCTCGCGACGTGTCTCTGCTCTCGATGCACCGCACGCGCCGGTTGCGGTCGACTGGCGGCGGGTTGGTCGAAGCCTGCTCTCGGTCGGAACCCAACTTCTGGTCGCCGTCGTCTTCGCGCTCATCGTTGGTCAACTCATCGACCCGCGGCACTGGTACTGGTGCGTGCTGGCAGCGCTCGTGATGGTGTTCGGCATGACGTCGGCAACGGCATCCCTCAGCAAGGGCTACCGCCGCGTGCTCGGGGCACTCGTCGGACTGCCGGTCGGGCTCGCTCTCGGCTGGCTCACCCATGACGCCCTGGTACTGGTCGCGATCGTTGCTCTGGTGGCGATCTTCTTGCAGCAATATGTCGCCGAGATCGCCTACGGCGGCAGCATCTTCTTTCTCACCGTCATTGTCTCGGTGCTCTTCGGGCAGACCGGCGACGATCGCCTCGAGACTCTCGGATCACGCGCCCTGCTCACGGCGTTCGGTGCCGTCATTGGCGCGGCTGTCGGGTTCGCGGTTCTTCCCGCCCGCGCGGGCGAGGCCCTGCGCCGTCACGCCGACAACGCGATCGCTGAAGTCGCGACGACTCTCACGGCAATCGGCGCAGGCGAACGGGATGACGTGGTCACCCAAGCCGGACGAGTCGCCAACCAGCGCTTCGCCGAGCTGCGCACCGAAGCCCAGTCGTCGCGACGGGGCTGGCCACTCTCGCGCCACCAACGCATCCTGGCCGAGCAGATCGGGGCGGGCGGGGTGGTCGCCCGCGAGCTCCGTGCTGCCGTGCACGACTACCGCTCCCGGGTCGTTGACCAACCTGGCTTCAGCGACGCGGTCACGGTCGTCGAGGCGAAGGTCGCGGCGGTTCGTGCCCAGTTGACCGGCACCCCGTCGCTGCGCCGCGAAGAGTCGGCTGCCACCGAGGCGACTTCTCCCGCCTTCGGCCTGGTGCGACTGGAACACGCAATCGACGGCCTCGCGGTTACTCTGCGCGCGGGTTAGGCGCAATCCCGCCACTTGTGGTCGGATCGTCGTATGGAACACCCGAAACAACTCACCGCCCAAGACACGCTGGGCACCTGGATGAAGCATCCCAACGGTGGACCGATCGTCCGCGACCTGCTCGCGAAGTACGGGGTTAGCGAACACATGTTGACGCCGTTCAAACTCTTTCACGTCGAAAAGGTCGTCGCGATGAGCAACGGGATGATCACCCAGGAGATGCTCGACGACCTGGTCCGCCAGGCGAACGAACCAGCCACGCCCTGACGTCCGGTAGCCCAGACCTAGAGCACGAGCCCCGCGAGGTCTCGGTCGGGGTTTCCGAAGCGATGAGCGGTGACCGAGATCGCCTGCTCCTTGAGGAAGGGCAGCATCTCGAGACGACCTGCGTTGGTGACGGCTCCCGCCCAGATCGCAACGTCGGGTGAGCCGCCGGTCGCCTGAGCCAGTTCGGAGGCGTCGCCGCCGATGAGCCGGATTCGCGCCGGCAGTCCGCGAGCGACGCGGCCCTCGAAGGCGGCGTCGGTTTCGACCTTGACGCCCAGAATGCCAAGCAGCGTTCGGCCGAGCACCGTGCCGTCATCGACGTAGGGCAGCATTCCGGCCGGGAGGGGTACCGCGGTGCTGATCAGCAGCCGCGCTCGGGTTCGAACTCCCGCGACAAGCACGCGGGCGAGATCGGCCAGGTCGCCGGATTCGGCGAGCCGAATCACGACCTCGGCCGGACGGTACCGAAAGACGTTGCGCTCGACACCGAGCGCTGACGGGTCGGCCGAACGGCCGAACTCGGTCGTCCAGGCTTCCTCGTCGCCGAATGCGGCCTGTCGCACCCGGTCGAAGGCCGAGAATTCCAGAGCCGGCTGGAACGCTTCGATCGTCGCACGCACCCTGTCATCGAGCCCCTCGAGGGTGATGTCGTCGGCGTGCTCGAAGTCGACTGACACCCAGTCGCCGAGCACGAGCAGGGTGTTCGGGCCACCGGCCTTCGCGCCGGGTCCGACCGACGAACGCTTCCAGCCGCCGAACGGCTGACGGCGCACGATCGCCCCCGTGATCGGGCGGTTCACGTAGAGGTTGCCGGCTTGCACCGCGTCGACCCAGGTGGCAACTTCTCCGACGTCGAGGGAATGGATGCCGGCGGTCAACCCGAAATCGGTCGCGTTCTGCAGGGCGATCGCTTCACTCAGCGTCGCCGCTGTCATCAGCCCGAGAACCGGCCCGAAGAACTCGGTGCGATGAAAGTCGCTGCCCGACGCGACGCCGTCCCGCACCCCGGGCGACCACAGCTTGTCGGAGTCATCCAGTTGCCGCGGCTTCACAAGCCAGCTCTCACCTTCCGCGAGCTGGGTTAGGCCGCGAGCGAGCTTGCCAGTCGGCGCTTCGATCACCGGCCCGACCTGGGTCGCCGGATCGGCCGGATCGCCGACAGCCAGACTCGTCACGGCATCCGCCAACTGGCGTCGGAACCGCTCCGACCTAGCGACCGAGCCGACCAGGATGGCGAGCGACGCGGCGGAACACTTCTGGCCGGCGTTGCCGAAGGCACTCTTTACAATGTCGGCGACGGCAAGGTCGAGGTCGGCGCTCGGCGTCACGATGATGGAGTTCTTGCCGCTCGTCTCGGCGAGCAGCGGCAGGTCAGATCTCCACGACTTGAAGAGCGCGGCAGTCTCAATCGATCCGGTCAAAACGACTCGGCCGACCTCGGGGGCCGTGATGAGTGCCTGTCCGGCGTCGCCCTCACCGGTGTCGACAAGGCCCAGCACCTCGCGTGGCACGCCCGCCTCCCAGAGCGCTTCGGCGAGCACGGCACCGCAGCGCAGCGCTTGAGGTGCCGGCTTGAACAACACGGCACTCCCCGCGGCGAGCGCCGAGAGTACCCCGCCCGCCGGGATCGAGACCGGGAAGTTCCAGGGCGGAGTCACCACGGTCAGGGCGACCGGCACGAAGGTCGCCCCACGGATGCCAGCCAGTTCGCGGGCGCGAGCTGCGTAGTAGTACGCGAAGTCGATCGCCTCGCTGACTTCGACATCGGCCTCGGCGAGGGTCTTGCCGGTCTCGGAGACCATGACCTCGATGAGACGTCCACGGAAGGCGGCGAGCACCTCGCCCACCCGATCGAGAGTGGCGGCCCGTTTGCTGCCCTCGACCTTGCCCCAGTCGGACCCGGCTGCTGCGGCATCCCGAGCGCGGGCGTGCACCCGGTCGACGTCGGTGAGCCGCGCCGCCGCGAGCGTTTCGGCGCCGAGCGTCGAGCTGCCTGCCCGAGCGAGCAGCGTTGCCGCCCACCGCCGATTTCCCGGCACGGCCGAGTCGGTGTCGGGCTCGTTGGCAAAGGGAACCGGAGCTTGCGGCAGCTCGGGGTGCTGGCGATCCTGCACCCGATGGGCGGCCGGGATGCCATGTTGGCTGAGCAGGTCAAGCGCAGCCTCGAAGCGGCCCTCCTCGCGATAGAAGACACTCTCTTGGTCGAGGTCGACGAGGGCAGGCAAGAAGTTGTCGGGGCTGGCGTTTTCTTCCAGCCGTCGCACCAGGTACGAGATCGCGGCGTCGAACTCGCCGGGATGCACAACCGGCGTGTACAGCAGAACTCCGCCGGTATCGACCCGCACCGCGTCGGCGAGCGCTGGCGCCATCCCGAGCAGCATCTCGAACTCGACCCGGCTCGCGACCCCGCGGCTCTTGGCCATCAGGTGTGCGAAAGCCAGGTCGAACAGGTTGTGCCCGGCAACTCCGATCCGCACGGCGTCGGTGTGCTCGGGCCGCAGCGCGTAGTCGAGCATCCGCTTGTAGTGGGCGTCGGTCTCGGCTTTCGACCCCCAGGTGGCGAGCGGCCAGCCGTGCACGGTGGCGTCCACCCGCTCCATCGCGAGGTTGGCGCCCTTCACGATGCGCACCTTGATGCCGGCGCCGCCCGCCGCGACCCGCTCCCGAGCCCAGGCCGTCAGTTCGTGAAGCGCCGG
>JBDTNW010000204.1:0-3992 GCA_039933575.1 Pseudolysinimonas sp.
AGCCCGCTCGCCGTCATTCTTCAGGGCACCATCGGATTCTCGCCTGAGATGACCTGGCTCGAGGTTGGCACCTGGGTGCTCTACGTCGGGGTCGTCGTGCCACTCTTCGTTCGGGCCAGCACGCGGCCCCGAGATGGCCAGAGGATCACGAGCGCGCAGAGCACCGCCGGACCGATCGCCCAGGCGTAGCCCAGCGGATCGTTGGCGACCAAAGTCGCTCCCACGCCGAGCACGGGCAACGTCGCCAACAGCACGATCATCAACTCGATACCCAGGGCGGCACCAATCGCCATCAACCGGTCACTGAACGCGAACCGGAAACCGGCGACCAGCGCTGCCACGATCGCCAGGGCGCCGAGCAGTCCTAATGGGATCGGAACGCCCGAGGCCTCAACGACGTACTCGCGATGGACGAAGGTCAACACGAACCCCGCTGCGGCCCCCGTCACGAGGGCGAGAGCGGCAGCAATCAGGCGGGCCAGCATTACTTCAGGACGACGACGTACTGAACAACCTCGCCGAAGTCAGTGGTGTCTGACCCGGTGATCTGAACCGTGTAGGTCTCGTTGGAGTACTGAGTGAAGGTGCCGTCGGCGGTCGTGCTGGTGAAGTCTTGCGCGAAGCCCTTACCGGTCAGGAGGCCGTCGATCTGCGCGAGATCTCCCGCGCGGTCGTCAGTCGGCAGGATGATGCTCCAGCCGGTGCCGAGATCGACCGCGAAGACAGCGTCGTCGTCGATCAGAGGGACGTCGTCTCGCGGGTAGGTCGCCGGGATCTCGGTGTGTCCCGCGTCGTTGCCGAGGTCAGTTCCCGACGAACCCGTCGAACCATCGGTCGGGTCGGAGGGGGCGCTCGACGAAGGCGTTCCCAAGTCGCCGACAGTACCGGTGCCGCCCGCGGCACAGCCGCCGAGCAGAAGTGTCGCGAGCAACACCACACCGGCGGCTGGCGCGCCGGTCGCGAGACCGCGTGAGCGGGTCACTTCGCGCCTGTCGTGACGCTGTAGCTCACGGTCCAGGTGTCGCCGTCCTTACCGATGATGATGGCGGCGATGAGATTGTCTTTGGTGTAGCTGAAGATCGCGCCCTGATCGGTGACGCCGCCGAAGCCTGCTGCCGCGTTAGTCCAACCAGCGGCCTCGATCTGGGCCTGAATCGCGGCGCCTGGATTCTCGGATCCCGGCACCTGCACAATGACGGTCCAGGCCTTCTCTCCATTGCTGCCGGGAATCTCGGCACCGAAAGTGACCTTGCCCTCGGCGATCGGAAGGTCGCTGGGGAAGTCGGCAGGGACAGACCCGAGGACCGTGCCGCCGGTACCGCCGGTGCCGCCGGTTTGCTGCTGAACGACGCCCTGAACTAGTGAGCAGCCACTGAGCGCAAGCGGCGCGCCGAGCAGCAGAGTCGCGCCGACCACCAGGGTCGCGATTCGGGTGATGCGGATGTTCACGTACGGCTCCTCGTGGTCGGATTCGGTGGCTGAACCACCCACGGGATCGTATCGTGCGACCCCGGCAATTCCTCGACGCGCGCCACCCACTGGCGGGTTGACACGCACACGAAATTCGCGCGCGATCAACCCTGCCCTAACCCTGCCCTAGCCCTGCTTCTTCGACCGTGACAGGTTGCGGGCACGGGCCGAGGCGACGAGTTCGACCTTGCGGATGCGCACGATCTCGGGGGTCACCTCGACGCACTCGTCTTCGCGGGCGAACTCGAGGCACTCCTCGAGCGTCAGCTCGCGCGACGGGGTCATCTTCTCGAAGTTGTCCGAGGTCGACGAGCGGATGTTGGTGAGCTGCTTCTCTTTCGTGATGTTCACGTCCATGTCGTCGGCGCGCGAGTTCTCGCCAACGACCATGCCCTCGTAGACCTCCTGCGTGGGCTTCACGAAGAACGACATGCGCTCCTGCAGCGCGACCATCGCGAACGGCGTCACAACGCCCGATCGGTCGGCCACGATCGAGCCGTTGATGCGCGTGGTGATCGCGCCCGCCCACGGCTCGTAGCCGTGCGAGATTGCGTTCGCGATGCCGGTTCCCCGGGTAATCGTGAGGAACTCGGTACGGAAGCCGATCAGCCCGCGCGCGGGCACGATGAACTCCATCCGCACCCAGCCGGTGCCGTGGTTCGTCATCGTGTCCATGCGGCCCTTACGGGCGGCGAGCAGCTGCGTGATGGCACCGAGGTGCTCTTCGGGCGCATCGATCGTCAGGTGCTCGAACGGCTCGTGCGTCTTGCCGTTCACCTCGCGCGTGACGACCTGCGGCTTGCCGACCGTGAGTTCGAAGCCCTCACGACGCATGTTCTCGACGAGGATCGCGAGAGCCAATTCACCGCGGCCCTGGACCTCCCACGCGTCGGGCTGGCCGATGTCGACGACCTTGAGCGACACGTTACCGACGAGCTCGCGGTCGAGCCGGTCTTTCACCATGCGACCGGTGAGCCGGTGGCCCTTGACCTTGCCGACGAGCGGCGAGGTGTTGGTGCCGATCGTCATCGAGATCGCCGGGTCGTCAACCGTGATCGCCGGAAGCGGACGGATGTCATCGGGGTCGGCGATCGTCTCGCCGATCGTGATGTCGGGGAAGCCAGCGATTGCGACAATGTCGCCCGCGGTCGCGCTCTCGGCGGGATACCGCTCGAGTGCGCGGGTCAGCATCAGCTCAGTGATGCGCGCGGTCGTGTGCGAGCCGTCGTGGCGCACCCAGGCGACCGTCTGGCCCTTCTTGATCGTTCCCGAGAAGACGCGCAGCAGCGCGATGCGGCCGAGGAACGGGCTGGCGTCGAGGTTCGTCACCCACGCCTGAAGCGGGGCTTCGTCGTCGTACTTCGGGGCCGGGACGTGCTTGAGGATCGCGTCGAACAGCGGTTCGAGGTCGTCGTTGTCGGGAAGGGTGCCGTTTTCGGGCTTGTTCCACGACGCGGCACCGTTGCGGCCGGAGGCATAGACCACGGGCAGGTCGAGCAGCGCGTCGACGTCGAGGTCGGGCATGTCGTCGTGCAGGTCGCTCGCGAGAGCCAGCAGCAGGTCGTGGCTCTCTTCAACGACCTGATCGATGCGAGCATCCGGTCGGTCGGTCTTGTTGACGAGCAGGATGACGGGGAGTTTTGCCTCGAGCGCTTTACGCAGCACGAAACGGGTCTGCGGCAACGGACCCTCTGACGCGTCGACGAGCAGCACGACGCCGTCGACCATCGAGAGTCCACGCTCGACCTCGCCACCGAAGTCGGCGTGGCCGGGGGTGTCGATGACGTTGATCGTCACCGGGCCGTCAGTTGCGTGGATGCCGGAGTAGGTGACCGCTGTGTTCTTCGCGAGGATCGTGATCCCCTTCTCGCGCTCCAGATCGTTGGAGTCCATGGCGCGCTCCTCCATGTGCTCGTGCGAGCCAAAGGAGTTGGTCTGACGCAACATGGCGTCGACGAGAGTCGTCTTCCCGTGGTCGACGTGCGCGACGATGGCGACGTTGCGCAGGTCTGCGCGGCGTGCTTCGGCCATGGATGTACCTCAAAAATCTTCAGGGGGGATTGCCCTCTAGCCTACCCGGCAGGGGCGGGCGCCCACTGCCAGGCGTCCCAGAAGACCCCACGCGCCTGTGGCGAGCGAGTGACACCGGTGACGGTGTCGCGAACCGCCGTGAGCGTTGGGTAGGCGTACAGCGGCACGCCGTAGGCGGCATGCCAGAGCGCCGAGTCGATCTGAGTGGCTAGTGCCGCCTGCTTCGCCGGGTCGTGTTCGGTGGCGAGCTGATCGACCAGGGTGTCGACGGCGGGGTCGGAGTAGCGCGAGAAGTTGGCCAAGGCGGAATCGCTGCGAAAGATCGACCCCGCAGCGCCCGGTCCGAGGCGCGACGTGTCCCAGGCGAAGAGGGCAGCGTCGTAGGCACCGCCGACTCCGAGCAATCCCTGCCAGTCCGGGCTCGAGCAGTCGGTGACCACGAACCCGGCTCGTGCCGCGCTGTCTCGGATGAGGGCGAATTCGGTCTGCCG
>JBDTNW010000205.1:0-3984 GCA_039933575.1 Pseudolysinimonas sp.
TCGACGATGCCACTCCGGGTTGCTGTCGTCACGGGAGCTACGGAGATGGTGAATGTCGTCTCGGGTCGTGCCTCGTCGCCCCACACGCAGGTGATGCCGCCCGCACGCTCTTCCGGGGTGTCGTCAGAGAAGTAGTCGCCGCCGTATTTTCCGCCCGGTCCCCCCAGCAACGCCAACCCATCAGCCTCGAAACCAGCAATGGTCGCCGGGGAAAGAATGTCGGCGCACGCGGTGGGCATGACGAAGGTGCGAGATTCGGAGGTCGGGGTAGGTGTCGCGTCGGGTGTCTGTTCGGCGGTGGGGGTGGCCGTCGGCTTGTCCGTGACCGTGGGAACGCATCCGGTCAGTCCTGCGAGCGCGAAAGCGCTCACGGTCAGCGCCACGGCGACCAGGGTCACCCTTCGGCCGTTCGACCCCATCCGCGACATCAGTCCGCCCTCCCGCGTCGTGGGGAATGTATCATCCCACCCCGTCAGGATCTCGGGGTAGCCCGACGCATCACCAGGTATCCGGCCAGCGCGGCGAGGGCGCTCACGACCAGGCTGAGCGAGAAGCCGCCGAGGAATCCGAGGGTCGTGAAGAACGATCCCACCGCCGGCCACGATTCGGTTACCGAGATCAGGAGCGCTCCTCCGATCAACAGGATTCCGGCGACTACCAGACACAACAGCAAGCCGCGCTGCTTCCAGCGCACGTAGGTCGAGGCGATCGCTGCGCCAATGAAGAAGAAGAACACGAAGGCGCAGAAGGCAAAGAAGTACCGCAGCCCGATCGGACTGTCCAGACCGAAGTAGACACTGGTGAACATTCGACCGTGCAAGCCCCAGCCGTTCGTCGCCTCTTCGATCGCGGCGAGGGTGCCGAAGATCAGGGCGTAGAAGACCGAGAGACCCACAAAGGTGATGACCGACCCGAGGTAGAAGTCGCGCCGAGTCGACGAGAGGCCCAGGGCGAGCGAGAAGGTCAGGTTCATTGCCTGGATGGCGACGACCATCATGTAGACGAAGATCCAAAAACTTGCGCCGCTGTAGGAGAGGCCCTGCGCGGCATCCGCCACGTCGGCCGGCTTGGCGACGATCGCGATGATCAACCAGATTGCCCAGTTCGCAGCGAAGATGATGCCGAGGATCATCAACGGCATCCCGATGATCGTGAATGGGTTCGCAAGATGCAGCCGGACGACGTTGAAGAGCCGGCGGCTCAGCGGGGTCGTGCGGGTCGGGGTGATGGCGAGGGCGGTCATGCGGACTCCTGGAATTCCTGAGTCGTGCCCTCAGTGAGTCGCACGACGAGTTGTTGAAGGGAAACGGGGGTGAGTTCGAGCCCGGCGCTGCGGGCTGCTGTGCGTTCGGCTTCGGTGAGTCGAGAAACGGTGGCCGAAACAAGCCCGCCGATGCCGTCGCGGTGCAGAACCTTGCGCCCTGCCGTGAACCGGTCGACGGCATCACGGCCGCCGACAACGTTCACCGCCGAACCCCGGAGTTCGTCGGTCGGCGCGTCGACGATGATCCGACCCGCGTCGATCAGCAGCACATGTTCGAGGAGGTCGGCAACCTCGTCAATCAGGTGGGTCGACAGCACGACGGTACGAGGATGCTCCGCATAGTCGGCGAGCAGACGGTCATAGAACACTTGCCGCGCGACGGCGTCGAGACCGAGGTACGGCTCGTCGAAGAAGGTGACTGGCGCCCGCGAGGCGAGGCCGACGATCACCCCGACGGCCGAGAACTGGCCGCGCGACAGCTTCTTCATCTTGCGGTTGAGCGGGAGTCGGAAATCGCTGACCAGCGCGTTCGCAAAGGCGGCATCCCAATTCGGAAAGAACCAGGGGGCGCTTCGCAGCACGTGCTTGACCTTGAAGTCGTCGGGGTAGCGCTGGCTCTCTTTGATGAAGCAGACCCGCTGCAGCACGGCCGCGTTTTCGACCGGCGACTCTCCGAATACTTCGATCTCGCCTGAGGTCGCGAACTCTTGACCGGTGAGCAGAGACATCAGCGTCGTCTTGCCGGCGCCGTTGCGCCCGAGCAGCCCGTAGATGCGGTTCTCGTCGAGGCTGATGCTGACGCCATCGACGGCGGCAAGTGAGCCGTAACGCCGGGTGAGGTCGCGGGTATGGATGACGGGAGTCACTGCGATTCCTTCGGGGTTGTGGTGGTGGATGAGGCGGTTTTCTGGATGAGCGCGGCGAGTTGCCGTTCGTCGATCCCGAGCTTTCGAGCCTCAGCGAGGAGCGGCGCGAGGTACTCGTCACCGAATCGTTCCCGACGTTCGGCAAGCAGGCGGTCGCCGGCGCCGCGGGCGACGAACATGCCGATGCCGCGCTTTTTGTAGAGCAGCCCGGAGTCGACGAGGAGCCCAACACCTTTGTTTGCGGTGGCCGGGTTGATGCGCAGGAAGGCCGCGAATTCGTTCGTCGACGGCACCTGTGACTCTTCAGGGAGGGCGCCAGAGATGATGTCGTTCTCGATCCGTTCCGCGATTTGCTGGAAGATCGGCTTGCTCTCATCCATCGGTGTCCCCCTTTCGGTTCGTCGGTTCATTACTTGTGTAACTAACCAATCAGGCTTGTTCGACGATGTCAAGTCCTTAGGCTCGGATCGTGTTCGAACTCCACCACCTCACGGCGCTCGAGCAATTGGACGGGCTCCGTCGAGGTGACCTCACGCCGGCCGAACTCACCGATCACTACCTCGCCCGTATTGAGCGGCTGAATACCGAACTCGGCGCGTTCACCCAGGTCACCGCTGACCGCGCGCGCGAGCGAGTCGCCGAGGTGGACGGGATGCCGCATGCGCTCCCGCTGTGGGGGCTGCCGTTCGCCGACAAAGACCTCGTGCGCCGTGTCGGAGTGCCCACCCGATTCGGATCGCGAGCCTTCGCCGATCACGTACCCGTGCAATCCGATGAGTTGGCGACGATCTTCGACGCCGCCGGCGCGATCAGCCTCGGAAAGACCACAACGCCCGAGTTCGGCCTCTCCAGCTATGCCGAACCGCTGGCCGGCCCGATCGCCCGCAACCCCTACGACCTCACGCTGGGGCCGGGTGGGTCGAGCGGGGGAGCAGCGGTCGCGGTGGCGGCGGGCCTTGTGCCCTTCGCCCCGGGATCGGATGGCGGCGGCTCGATTCGCATCCCGGCGGCGGCCACCGGGCTGGTCGGCCTCAAGCCCTCCCGAGGGCGGATCGCGGCGGCTTCCGGTTTCGGCGGTCTGGCAGGTCTCGTGGTGGCGGGTCCGCTTGCCCGCACTGTCGCGGATGCCGCTCTGCTCCTCGACGCCTTGGTCGCGCCCGGCCTGCCGCAGTGGGCGACCTCGCCACCCACCTGGGACGGCGGCGCGTACCTCTCGGCTGCCGTTCGTGGCGAGGGACGGTTCTCGATTGCCGTGACGCGGGATACGCCGTGGGCGGCTTCGTACGACCTCGAACTCGCGCCCGAGGCCGACGGAGCGCTCACTCGGGCGTTGGCTGAACTCGACGCCCTCGGCCACGGGATCGATGAGCTGTCGCTCAGTCCAGAACCGCAGTACGCGACGATGTTCCGACGGGTGTGGCAGGGCGAGGCGGCCGGTCTCGAGCTCGACGACGCGCAGCATAAGCAGGTCGAGCCGCTCACCCGATGGTTGGTCGACGAAGGCCGCGCTCTCGGGGCGCGGGAGCTCGGGGCGGCACTCGACTGGCTGGCGGGCTACGAGCGACGACTGATCGCGCAGTTCGCGCCGTTCGACGCCATCCTGACCCCGGCCATGGCGCTGACTCCCCGCCCGATCGGCTGGTACGACGCCGAGAACCCCGACCACAACTTCGAGCAGCAGGTGCGGTACACCCCGTACACCAGCATGGTCAACGTCAGCGGATTGCCGGCGATTGTGCTTCCCGTGCAGCAGACCGCCGACGGGCTGCCCATGGGCGTGCAACTGATCGGTCGCCCCGGCGGCGAGCACGTGCTGCTCGCGATCGGCGCCCAACTCGAGCGTCGCCTCGGCTG
>JBDTNW010000206.1:0-3982 GCA_039933575.1 Pseudolysinimonas sp.
GAGACGGCGATGGACGACCGCAAGGGCATCAAGCCGAACCTCGACTATCCCTCGGGACCCGCGTATCACCTGATCGGATTCGAGACCGAGCTGTTCACGCCGCTGTTCGTGGCCGCCCGGGTGACGGGTTGGACCGCACACATCCGCGAGCAGCTCGAAGCCAATGCGCTCATCCGCCCGCTCTCGCTGTACGTCGGTCACGAGGAGCGTCACGTCGGCGCCTGACCAGGTGATGGTGACGGCACGGTGATCGTCATGGCACGGTGATACGGTCCGCACATGTCGCGAATCGTGGCGGTCGCGCCGGTTCTGCCGGAGTACTCGTACGCGCAGAGTGAGATCACCGCGGAACTCTCGGGCCTGATCACACACGACGCGACGAAGCGCGCGGTGCTGGCGCGGTTCCACGCCGCGAGCGGAATCGGCACTCGCCACACCGTGCTGCCGCTCGAGCAATATCGCGATCTGAAGTCGTTCGGCGACGCCAACGACATCTGGATTCGGGAGGGCACCACCCTCGCCGCCCGCGCCGTCACCGCAGCCCTCGCGACCGCGGGTCTCACCGCTGAGGATGTCGACTACCTCTTCTTCACTTCGGTGACGGGTCTCGCCGCTCCCAGTATTGATGCCCGACTGGTGCCGATCCTCGGGTTGCGGCCGAACGTGAAACGGCTGCCGTCGTTTGGACTGGGCTGCGTGGCGGGCGCCGCCGGTCTGGCGAGGTTGCACGACTACCTGCTGGGGCACCCGCGTGAGATCGCCGTGCTGGTGTCGGTCGAGCTCTGCTCGCTGACGCTTCAGCGCGACGACGACTCCGTCGCCAACTATGTCGCGAGCGGGCTGTTCGGCGACGGAGCCGCCGCCGTGGTTGTCGCGGGTGCGGAGCGGGCGGCCGAGCTCGGGTTGCCTGGCCCCGACATCCTGGGGTCGCGTGCTGTGCTGTAACCCGACAGCGCGAGCGTCATCGGCTGGGATATCGGCGGCACCGGCTTTCGCATCGTGTTGACCGCAGCCGTCTCGGACACGATCGACGCGAACGTCGCGAACGACGTGCAGGGGTTGCTCGCCGACCACGGTGTCGACCGCGACGAGGTCACCGCGTGGATCGCCCATCCGGGCGGGCCGCGCGTGCTCGAAGCGTTCGAGAAGGGGCTGTCGCTCGAACGGTCGGACCTCGCGGCTTCGTGGAAGTCGCTCGATGCCGTCGGAAACCTGTCGTCGTCGTCAGTGCTGCACGTGCTCGCCGACATGTTCGTGCAGCCGGCCGGGACTTACGGGGTGCTGTTCGCCCTCGGGCCGGGAGTGACGAGCGAGTACGTCTTGCTGAGGTGGGCCGCGTGAGCCTCATCCTGTTTACGGCACTGATTTTGGTGACGGGCGGCGAACGGATCGTCGAACTCGTCATCTCGAAGCGGCACGCGACCTGGGCCTTCGCACGCGGCGGCGTCGAGTCGGGGCGCGGGCACTTTCCCGCGATGGTCACGCTGCACACCGGGCTTCTCGTCGGCGCGCTCGCCGAAGCCTGGCTGGTGCCGCGACCGTTCATCCCGGGGTTGGGGTGGCCGATGCTGGCGATCGCGCTGCTGTGCCAAGCCGGCCGGTACTGGGTGATCTGGGCACTCGGCAACCAGTGGAATACCCGGGTGATCGTCGTCCCGGGGATGGCGTTGCAACGGCGCGGTCCTTACCGGTTCGCGTGGCTGCCGCATCCCAACTACCTGATCGTCGCGATCGAAGGGATCGCCCTCCCGCTCGTACATACCGCGTGGATCACCGCGATCGCGTTCACTGTGCTTAACGCGATTCTGCTGCTCGGGTTTCGGATCCCGGCGGAGGAGCGAGCGCTCGCCGCGGCAACCCAGAGGTCTACAGTCCAGGCATGAGCGACGACGCCGAGGTACTCGTGGTCGGAGGCGGCCCCGTCGGGTTGGCCACCGCGATCGAGGCCCGGCTCGCGGGGCTCGACGTGGTGGTCGCCGAACCGCGCGCCGGGGCCATCGACAAGGCCTGCGGCGAGGGACTGATGCCCGGCGCGCTGCCCGCGCTGGCACGGCTCGGTGTCGATCCGAAAGGGATGCCGTTCGTCGGAATCGTCTACCGCGACGGCGATCGTCGGGTCGAACATCGGTTCAACGGCGGCCCCGGCCGCGGGGTGCGGCGCACCGTTCTGCACGCGGCACTCCGGGCACGCGCCGACGAGGTGGGAGTGAAGTTCGCTTCGGTGCGGGTCGAGTCGTTCACGCAACGCGCGGGGATGGTGGCCGCTGGAGACATCAGGGCGCGCTGGCTGATCGGTGCTGACGGTCTGCACTCCGCGATCGCCCGGGAAGCCGGACTCGCACGACCGACGCCGAAGGCTCGACGACGGTTCGGGCAGCGCAAACATTTCGCGCTCGCACCCTGGTCGGAGTTCGTCGAGGTGACCTGGACGCCGCTCGGCGAGCTGTACCTGACGCCGGTCGCCGAAGACCAGGTGGGGGTCGCCCTGCTCGCCCGTCGCGGCGTTCACTACGACGATGCCGTCGCGGCAAGTCCCGAACTCGCGGCACGCCTTGCGGGTGCCACCGTGACGTCGGAATTGCGCGGTGCCGGACCGCTGCGGCAGCACACCACGGCTCGCACTGCCGGGCGCGTGCTGCTGGTCGGGGATGCCGCCGGCTACGTCGACGCCCTCACCGGCGAGGGGCTGCGGATCGGGTTTGCGCAGGCCCGCGCCGCGATTGAGGCGATCCGCTCCGACGATCCGGCGTCGTACGAACGCGCCTGGGAACGCGAAACTCGCGACTTCCGACGGCTGACCGGCGCGCTCGTAAGCCTCGCCGCGTCTCCCCTGCGCGGTCTCGTGGTGCCGACGGCATCCCGACTGCCGGGTGTTTTCGCCCGTGCTGTGGAACGGCTGGCTAGCTAGCGGTCGGCGACAACCCGAGCACCTCGAGCAACTGCGCGGGAGTGTCGACCACAGCGACGGCACCAACAGCCTCGGCGCGTGATCCGTATCCCCAGGTGACGTAGATCGTTGGCACGTCGTGTTCCGCCGCCCCGCGGATGTCGTGGATGCGATCCCCGACCATCACCGGACGCGAGAGGTCGGCCCCGTCTGCCGCAAGTCGCCGCAGGGCCTCGGCCACGACATCCGCTTTCGCGCTGCGCGTTTCGTCGTCGCTCGCGCCGGTCAGCTCGTCGAAGTAGTGCGCGAGTCCGTAGTGCTCGAGCACGAGAGTCGCGGGGGTCTCCGGCTTCGAGGTCGCGAGCGACAGCGGGATGCGAGCCTCCGAAATCGCGCGCAAAGCGTCGGCGACGCCCGGGTAGACCTTCGCGTCGAACACCCCGGCCTCGAGATACTTCGCCCGGTAGATCTCAAGCGCGCGCTGGGATTCCGCCGGGTCGAGGTGCCCGAGGTCGCGGAACGAGTCCATGATCGGTGGCCCCACCCAGGCCAGCAGCTCGGCCGGCGTCGGGATCCGCTCGCCGAGTTCCTTCATCGTGTATGCGAGGGTCGCCGTGATGCCGGGAGCGGAGTCGACGATCGTGCCGTCGAGGTCAAAGAGGACCGCGGTGTAGGGATAACGGTCACTCATGGTTAGAACAGCTTGCTGTGTCCGGTCTCGAGACCGCGCATCGAGTCGTAGTCCAAAACCAAGCAATGGATGCCGCGATCGGTCGCCAGGGTGCGCGCCTGCGGCTTGATCTCCTGAGCTGCGAAGACTCCGGTGACCGGAGCGAGCAGGGGATCGCGGTTCATCAACTCGAGGTACCGGGTGAGCTGCTCGACCCCGTCGATGTCGCCGCGACGTTTGATTTCGACGGCAACTGTGGCTCCCGAGGCATCCCGAGCCAGGATGTCGACCGGCCCGATTGCCGTCATGTACTCGCGGCGCACGAGGGTGTGACCCTCGCCCAGCACCTCGATCTGCTCGGCGAGAAGGCGCTGAAGGTCGGCTTCGACGCCGTCCTTCTGCAGCCCCGGGTCGACTCCGAGGTC
>JBDTNW010000207.1:0-3979 GCA_039933575.1 Pseudolysinimonas sp.
CCCGACAGCTCGACCGGCGCGCTGCCGGCGACCAGCGTGCGGGTCTCGGTGAGGGCGGCGCGTGCCGACTGCTCGACGAGTTCGAGAGTCGTGTCGTGCAGGGCTCCGGCCGCGAGGTCCCGACGCGACCGTTGTGTGAGCAGCACGACTCCCGCCAAGGACTGCGCGATCGTGTCGTGAAGTTCGCGAGCCAGCCGTTCCCGTTCGCCCGTGACTCCGGCATCCCGATGTGCCGCGGCGAGTTCGTCCTGCGCGGCGGTGAGCTCGTCGAGGAGCCGCGCTCGCTCGGTGCCGTACTCGGAGATGCCCCAGATCCACAGCCCGAGAGCGATCGACCCGGCAAACGAGAACAAGAAGGTGACGGCGGTGCTCTCCAGGGTGTCCCAGGAGGGCCCCAGGGACACGAAGAAGCCTGAGCCCGCAGCGAGGGCGACGGCGAGACTCGCGAAGATGCCGCCCCGTCGCCGTCTCGCGAGCACCCACCCCGCGGGCATCGCCAGCGCCTGGAACACCGCGAGGGGCGGCGACACGGCGACGAGCCCGAAGGTTGCGAGCACGAGGATGATGACGAACACCGTGGCTCGCCAGCTGCCCTCGGAGGCCTGCCGGCCCAGCACGAGGTAGGCGACGACAACGACAACGAGCACCCCGGCACCGAGCAATCCCAGTGGCGCGGATGGCCAGGAGAGCGCCAGGATGGCGCCGCAGACGGCGACGACCGCGAGTACCGCGATTGTCCACCACCGCGACGCCATCGCTAGGGCATGCTCCACTCAAGCATCCTTGCGGATCCAGCGGAACGTGACCCGCACCACGATCAGGCCGACGACGAGCCACAGCCCGCAGACCAGAGCGACCAGCGGCAAGTCCCACGAGCCCGACGCTTCGGCCGCCTCAAACCCGGACGGCAGGAACACCGACCTCATTCCCTGCGCCAGCCACTTGAGCGGGAAGACGCTCGCGATGTTCCGCAGCCATTCGGGCAGCACCGCGAAGTTGATGTAGACGCCCGAGATGAACTGGAGCACGAGAACGATCGGGATGACAACAGCCGTCGCGCTGCGACCAGACCGAGGCAGGGCGCTGAGCCCGATGCCGAGGATCGCGCAGGTCGTGACCCCGAGCAGGAACACCCAGGCGAAGGTCAACCAGCGGCCCGGATCGGTCGGAAGGTGCACCCCGAAGGCGACGACCGCAACCAGGATGAGCAGCGTCGACTGCAACACGCCGGTGACCAGAACCTGGCCGATCTTGCCGATGAAATACGACACCGGGGAGAGCGGGGTGCCGCCGAGGCGCTTGAGGGTGCCGTCGCCGCGCTCCATCGCGATATCGATCGACATGTTCTGCAGTCCTGAGAGCAACAGCCCTGCCGCGAGCATCCCCGGCAGGTAGAACTCAGCTGCGGTGAGCTCGGCACCGGGAGGGCCGAACGTCGTCGAACTGAACGCGACCGAGAAGATCAGCAGCATGAGCAGCGGAAAGAGGAATGTGAAGAAGACCGTGTCGCCCTGGCGGAAGTACCCGCGGATTTCGTAGCCCGCCCGGGAGAGGCCGTTGCGAAGAGTCGTCGCGATCATGCCGACACCTCCTGCTTCTCGGTTCCCACGTACGAGAGATAGATGTCTTCGAGACTCGGTCGGATGACTTCGAGCCGCTCCGGTTCGCCGGTCTTCGAGAGCCGCGTCACCAGAGCCCCCGGGCTTTTGGTGCGTTCCTCGTGCACGACGTCGCCTTCGCGCCAGCGCACGATCGGCACGCGCGCATCGGCACCACCGAGTTCGTCGATCGAGCCGATCGCCTCCACGACGCCGTCGGCGATGATCGCGGCACGGCTAGAAAGTTCCGCCGCCTCGTCGAGGTAGTGGGTGGTCAGCAGGATCGTCGTCCCCTCATCTTGAAGCCGGCGGATGAGATCCCAGAACGAGCGCCGCGCCTCGGGGTCGAACCCTGTGGTCGGCTCGTCCAAGAAGAGCAGCTCAGGACGTCCGACGATGCCGAGCGCGACATCCACCCGTCGACGTTGTCCGCCGGAGAGCCTCCGGATGCTCGTCTTGGCCTTGTCGGTGAGCCCGACCGCGGCGATAACCTCGTCGACGTCGCGGGGCTTCGGGTAGAAGCCGGCGAAGTGGCTGAGCTGCTCATGGACCGTGGCCGCAGGCGCCTCGCCCGTCGACTGCAGCACGATGCCGAGCCGCGCCTTCCAGTCGAGACCGCCGTGCTGAGGATCGATGCCGAGCACCTCCACGGTTCCCGAGGTTCTGTCGCGATAGCCCTCGAGGATCTCGATCGTCGTCGACTTTCCCGCGCCGTTCGGTCCGAGGAGTGCGAAGGTTTCCCCGCGCGCGATCTCGAACCTAACGCCGCGAAGCGCCTCTACCCCGCCCTTGTACGTTTTCCGCAGGTCGTCGACCCGCACCACTGATTCAGTCATGTGTTCAGCCTGGCGGTCTCGGCCCCCGGTTCACCACGACCACACGGTGGGAACCTTCTCAACCGTTCGGTGGATGCCGAATTGGGGCGGGCGACTGGGGTTAGGCGAACAGCCGCTGCAACCGCGAGATGCCCTCGGCGATATCGTCGTCGCCCAGCGCGTAGCTAAAGCGGAGATATCCACTCGGTCCGAACGCTTCGCCCGGGACGGCCGCAACCTCGGCCTGATCGAGGATCAGGTCGGCGAGTTGCAGCGACGTGGTTGGCGTCACCCCGCCCCATTCGCGGTTTAGCAGACCGGTCACGTCGGGGTAGACGTAGAACGCGCCGGCCGGCATCGGGGTGACAACCCCGGGGATGACGTTGAGTCCCGCGACGATCGCACGGCGGCGACGATCGAAGGCGTCGCGCATCACGCCGACGCTCTCCTGCGGACCGGTGAGAGCCTCGAGCGCGCCGCGCTGTGAGATGTTCGAGACGTTGCTCGACAAATGAGACTGGAGGTTCGCGGCGGCGGCAATCGCATCCGCCGGACCGACCATCCAACCCACCCGCCATCCGGTCATCGCGTAGGTCTTCGCGACGCCGTTCACGAGAATCGTGCGGTCGGCGAGCTCGGGAACGGCTTCGACGATCGAGACCGCCTTCATCCCGTCGTAGACCAGGTTCTGATAGATCTCGTCGCTGATGACCCAGAGGCCGTGCTCCTGCGCCCAGGCGCCGATCGCGGCGACCTGCTCAGGTGAGTAGACGGCACCGGTCGGGTTCGAGGGCGAAACGAAGAGCAACACCTTCGAGCGCGGGGTGCGGGCCGTCTCGAGCTGTTCGACCGTGACCAGGTAGCCCTGGTCGGCACCGGCGAAGACGTCGACCTGAACTCCGCCCGCGAGTTTGATTGCTTCGGGATAGGTCGTCCAATACGGCGTCGGCACGATGACCTCGTCGCCCGGATCGAGCAATGTCGCAAACGCCTGGTAGACCGCCTGCTTGCCGCCGTTGGTCACAATCACTTGCGACGGCGAAACCTCCAGCCCCGAGTCGCGCAGGGTTTTCGCGGCAATCGCCTCGCGAAACTCGGGGAGACCCGCCGCGGGCGTGTACTTGTGGTTCTTCGGGTCGCGGGCCGCCTCAACGGCCGCCTCCACGATGTGAGCCGGAGTGGGAAAGTCAGGCTCCCCGGCGGCGAAACTCACAACCGGACGGCCAGCGGCCTTGAGGGCTTTCGCCTTGGCATCCACCTTCAACGTCGCCGATTCGGCGATCGCTGCCACGCGCTTCGAGATCCGTGCCACGATCCCCCAGCTTAGGAGGCGCACTGCACGTGCGGCGCGACAGGGATGCGGGCCCGTCGATCACAGTGACCGACGAGCCCGCACTGTTGGAGCGGGTGCCTGGCTAGGTCAGCTCTTGCCGAAGAGGAATCCGAGATTCAGCACGGAAGTCCGTGCCGGTGTCGGAGCAGGAGCCGGAGCCGGAGCGCTCCGAAGGTTACCCAGGCACACGGAAGCCGGAGCGGTTGAGAGACACTTGGGGGCCTCCCGCTCCG
>JBDTNW010000208.1:0-3949 GCA_039933575.1 Pseudolysinimonas sp.
GTGTACAGCACCTCGGTGAGGTCGCCCTCAACATCACTGCTGTCCATCCACATCCTGCCCTCGCGCTCGGAACTCGATTCTGTCACCCACGCGAACCGCACTGACGCCGGGGAGGTCGACGCCTTTCTGGCCGTGCCAGTCGGTGACCAGCCGGCACACCTCGAGGGTCTGGACTCGACTGAGCGCGACCCCGAACTCGCTGTGCACCGCGAAACGCACCAGGCGTTGCCGCAGTGCGGGTGGGTTCGCGGCGAGCGCCGACACCGGCAACGAGATGCCCGCCTCAATGTGCTCTGCCAGGTCCTCGGCGACCTCTTCGGCGAAGGCTTCGAGTGCCTCCGCATCCTCCCGGGCCTGCTCGGCGGTGCGGGCTAGCGCTTCCGCCACTCCCGGCCCAAGTTCGGCTTCGAGTACTGGCAGCACGTTCCGCCGCACCCGTACCCGCGTGTAGGCCGGGTCGTCGTTGTGCGGATCCGCCCACGGCTCAAGCCCCGCGTCGGCACAGGCCTGCACTGTCGTCGACCGCCGGATGCCGAGCAGTGGCCGCCGATAGATCCCGGAGACGGATGCCATGCCCTGCAAGCTTCCGGCCCCGCTGCCGCGCGCCAACCCCAACAGCACGGTCTCGGCCTGATCGTCGAGGGTCTGGCCGAGGAACACGGCAGCGGCACCGAGTTCGGCGGCGACCGACTCCAGGGCCGAATACCGAGCCGCGCGGGCCGACGCCTCCGGGCCACCCGAGCCCGCGACCGTGACCCGCACCACGCGAACGGGATCGAGCCCGAGCGCTGCCGCCGCTTTCGCCGCCTGCTCGGCCACGGCATCCGATCCCGGTTGCAACTGGTGGTCGACGATCACCGCACCCGCCCGGCCGGCGGCCTCGAACGCAACCCCGGCGGCGAGAGCCAAGGAGTCGGGCCCGCCACTGAGCGCAACCAGAACGAGTCCCTCACCGGGGAGAAGAGACCGAACGGCCCGACGAACGTCCGCGATCGCGGGAGTCAATCGGGGCCGGGAAACCATCGACTAACGTTAGTCCCGCCTTTGCAGCCGACCTCCAGGAGCGAAATTCGTGGCCGTATATACCGCAGTCGTCGAGATCCCGAAGGGAAGCCGCGTCAAGTACGAGGTCGACCACGAGACCGGTCGAGTCACCTATGACCGCTTCCTGTACACGGCATTCGGCTACCCGACGAACTACGGCTTCTTCGAGAACACCCTCGGCCTCGATGGCGACCCGGTCGATGTGCTCGTGCTGCTCGAAGCCGAACTGTTTCCCGGTATCGCGATCGACGTGCGCCCGGTCGGTGTCTTCAACATGACGGATGACGGCGGCAGCGACGCGAAGGTCATCGCCGTGCCCGCGAAGGATCCCCGCTGGGACTGGATCCAGGACCTGAACGACATCCCCGAGTTCACCCGCAAGGAGATCGAGCACTTCTTCGAGCACTACAAGGACCTCGAGCCCGGCAAGTGGGTCAAGACGGAAGGCTGGGGCGACGCCGCCGAAGCCGAAGCCATCCTTCAGGCGGGCTTCGCGGCCTACGTGCCACCCGCATCACACTGAAAACGCGGACCTAGCCCGGGTCCTCAAGCGGTCACCTACACCCCGCCGGCGTAGCCGATCTGGCAGCCATCCCACTCGGCAGGCTGAGTCCAAGTCGTCGAGAGGCGTTTGGCTAGCGACCCAATCTGGATGACGCAGTCGTGCCAGACGATCGGAAACGCTGAGTCGGCGTCCGTCTGGAATCCGAAGACGCCTTTCGCGACGGCGTTCTCAAGGTCCTGACGATCGGGGATCGCCGGGGTTCCCAGCAGGAGGCTGGCGAAGGTCGCCTTAGCGGGACCGCTCACGATCGCGAATCCGCACCCAAACCCACCGGGCGGATCGATGGGTGCGGCAACGCCGGGGCCGTCGCCGATCGACGCGATGACACCCCCGGTGGAGACCCCGTAGGACGCGCCCTCCGGCAGAGTGCCCGTCGTGGTCACCTTGGAGAGGATCACACCCGTCGGTTCGAACCCGGGGTTGTTTTCAATCTGCGACGCGATGGCGTGGGGGCAGGCGCTGCGGATCGCGTCGAACTGGGACTGCGCGACGGCCGCCACGACCGGACGGTCGAAAGTGAGCACCAGCCGCAGGTCGGAGTCTCCGACGGTTGCCGTCACCGACACCTGAAGGAAAGCACCCGATGGAAGCGGGGCGACGGTCGTCGGAGTCTGGGTCGGCTCGGGCGTTGGGGTCGCGGTCGGAGTCGGAGTCGGCGTCCCCGTCCCGGTAGCAGTTACGGTCGGCGTGGGAAAACCCCCAACGCCGCAGCCAGCCAACAGCAACACGAGTCCAGCGGCGGGAACGGTCGACGACAGGCGCATGCTCTGATTGTGTCAGCCGGTGGGCCGACCCGCGTAGGGAACCAGATCTCCGTAGCGAACATTGACGATCCTGACGACCGTTGTCGGGTTCGGAGCCTCAATCATCTTTCCGCCGCCGAGGTAGATGGTGACGTGATATTTACGGGCAACTGAGGCCGACCCGCCGTCGGAGTAGTACAGCAGATCACCCCGCTGCATCTGCGAGATCGGCACCAGCAGACCCTGCGCCGCCATGTAGTTGTACTGATCGGTCGACGAGTGGGTGCCGATGTACACGCCGGCCGCGGCGTAACTCGCCTTGGTGAGCCCCGAGCAATCCCACACGTCCGGACCCATCCCGCCCAACACGTAGCGTTCGCCGAGTTGCTCCGTGGCATAACTGATCGCCGTCTCGACAGCGCTCGCCGACGGAGACGGTGGCGTTGGCGGGGTGGGTGTCGACGACGACGGGGACGGCGAAGGAGACGACGGTTGAGAGGGTGACGACGTGTCTGAGGGCGAGGGAGACGGGTTCGTCGGCGGGGTCGAAATCCCCTCGTAGTACTCGCGCTCGAGCGCGGCGGAGGTGCCCTTGAGTGCCGCGAGCTGGGCGTACATCCGGTCGATGTCAGCGCGCTGAGCGTCGGCCTTCGCTTGCGCATCCGTCGCCGCGGCCTGCGCGTCGTCGAGAGCCGTCTGGGCCTCTCCGGCGAGGCGTTCACGTTCACGTTGCGCGACCCGCGCGTCGGTGGCGAGAGCATCCGCCGTCTTCTTGTCGTAGACGGCTCGGTCGAGCAGTGCCGCCGAAGTGACCGTTAACCGGTCGGCGATGCCGAGCTTGGTGAGCAGGCTGTCAGTGTCGGTCGTCGACCCGAGCAGAAGGCCGAGTGTGACATCGCCGCCGTCCGAACGCGCCAGCTGAGCAACCAAGATGGCAACCCGTTGTTCGGAATCATGGGCGCGCTTTTGGGCGGCATCCGCCTGCGTCTTCAGTCGATCGACCTTGGCGCTCGCGGTGTCGAGTGCGGCGGCGGCAAGCGCGTAATCTTCGCCGCGCTGCATGGCGATGCGGTTCAGGTCCTCGGCATCCGCTTCGAGCCGAATGAGGATGCCCTCGATCTCGTCGACCTTCGCGGAGGCGGCGGCCTCGTTGTGTCGGGCCTGCTCAACGTCATTCCAACTCGGGTAGTCGTCCTGCTGGAGAGCCATCGCTTGCGTCGGATTCGCGAACGCAAGTAAGAGTGTCGCCGGAACGCCCGCGGCTACCGCGCGCCGTCGACGCTGCCCGTTGTCAGCCATCGTGTTACCCCTTTCCGAACCCCCCGGTTCGGATGTCGTACTAGTTGAGGGTAATCCCCTGGTTGCGCATAAAGGGAACGGGATCTGTCAGATCACGATTGCCGTTGATTCGCACGATGAAGTGCAAGTGGCATCCGGTCGACTGGCCAGTCGACCCGACTCGGGCGATCGGCTGCCCCGGGTCGACGTGTTGCCCGATGCTCACGCCAATACCGCCGTTCACGATGTGCGCGTAGCCGTTACCGGTGCCGTCACCGTTGTCGGTCGCGATGTAGTTACCCCAACTGCCATCCCACCC
>JBDTNW010000209.1:0-3943 GCA_039933575.1 Pseudolysinimonas sp.
AGCCCCGTAGCCTAGAGACATGCTCCAGGTGCGGGGAATCAACAAGCGCTTCGGCGCGAGACCGGTTCTCGAAGACGTTTCGTTCGATGTCGTCCCCGGGCACATGACCGGGTTTGTCGGCGGAAACGGCGCCGGCAAGACCACCACAATGCGCATCATCCTGGGCGTGCTCGAACCCGACTCGGGTGAGGTCACTCTCGACGGAAAGAACCTCGGCTCGGGAGGCCGACGTGGCTTCGGCTACATGCCGGAGGAACGCGGCCTCTACCCGAAGATGCGCCTGCTCGAGCAACTGGTGTACCTCGCCCGGCTGCACGGACTCGACCCCGATGTGGCGCGAGACAACGCCGAGCGCCTGATCGAAAGGATCGGACTGCGCGAGCGCGCGAACGACCCGATCGAAAAACTCTCCCTCGGCAATCAGCAGCGCGCGCAAATCGCTGCCGCGCTCGTGCACGATCCGACGGTGCTCGTGCTCGACGAACCGTTCTCGGGGCTCGACCCGATGGGGGTGGAGACGGTTGTCGAGGTGCTGCGCGAGCGGGCCGCGCGTGGCGTGCCCGTGCTGTTCTCGAGCCACCAACTCGACATCGTCGAGCGTCTCTGCGACGACCTGGTCATCATCGCTGAGGGCCGCATCCGAGCCGCCGGCCCGCGCGCCGACCTTCAGGCGCAGCACGCGTCTCTGCGCTACCGGCTGGTTGCCAACGACACAAAATGGCTGGATGCCTTCCCCGGCGTCACGATCGCCGATCGTGGGCCCGAGGGCGTTGTGTTCGACGCCGACACCGCGGAGACCGTTCAGAAGGTACTCGCGGCGGCCCTCGCCCGCGGTGCCGTGACCGACTACGGCCGCCAGAATCCAACGCTTGCTGAGATTTACCGGGAGATTGTGCGATGACCGTGATCAAGAATTCCGGCATCGAGACCGCCCGGATCGTCCGACTCGTTGCGGCTCGTGAGATCACCATGCGATTGCGCAGCGTCGCGTTCCTGGTCTCGACCGGCATCCTGCTGGCGATCGTGCTCGCATCGATCATCATCGGCGGCATCTCGGTGGCGAACCCCTCCGAGCTGCGGGTCGCTGTCGTGTCGGGAGTGAACGTCGGCAACCTCCCCGGCGTCGTCACAATTCCGGTCGACGACCGTGCGGGGGCTGAGGCACTGCTGCGGTCCGGCGACGTCGAGGCCGCGATCGTGCCCGACCCGAGGCCGCCGCTCGGGATCGAATTGCTGGGCGACAAGAAGGTTCCGACCGAACTCATCCAGCTCCTCAGCGTCGCCCCGCCCGTCGAACTGCTCGACACCACCGCGACCAACCCGTTTCTGAGCTACCTCGTCGCGTTCGGCTTCGGGATCGTGTTCTTCGTCTCAGCGATGACGTTCGGGATGACGATCGCGCAGTCGGTGGTCGAAGAGAAGTCGACCCGGGTGATCGAGATTCTGCTCGCCGCGATCCCGACCCGAGCTCTGCTAACCGGCAAAATTCTCGGCACCTCAGTCTTGGCGATCGCCCAGATCGTGCTCATCGGTCTGCTCGGTGTGACCGGGGCCGCGATCACCGGACAGCTCTCGTTGATTCCCGACCTCGGCCCGGCGGTCGCCTGGTTCGGCGTCTTCTTCGTGGTCGGCTTCGTGTTGCTCGCTTCTCTTTTCGCAGCAACGGGCGCTCTGGTTTCGCGTCAAGAAGACATCGGATCGACGACGACTCCCGTGACGATGCTCGTGATGATCCCGTACTTTCTGGTGATCTTTTTCAACGACAATCCGGTCGTGGTCACGGTGATGTCGTACGTGCCGTTCTCGGCACCCATCGCGATGCCGCTGCGGGTGTTCCTCGGCACCGCGCAGTGGTGGGAGCCGCTGCTCTCGCTCGCACTTCTCGTGCTCACGACGGCGTTGCTCATCCGGGTCGGGGCGCGCATTTACGAGCGGTCGCTGCTCAAGCTCGGCGCCCGGGTCTCGTGGCGCGAGGCTCTCGCCCGCTAACCAGCCCTCCGGTGGCACGATGGGAACGTGACCACGCTCCACGACCCGAACTGGCGAGGCTTCGCCTCCGATAACTACGCCGGGGTTCACCCCGAAGTAATCGCCGCGATCGCCGACGCCAACGGCGGGCATCAGATCTCCTACGGCGAAGACCTCTACACCGAGCGCCTTCACGAAGTCGTACGCGAGCAGTTCGGGGCGCACGCCGACGTCTTTCCGGTCTTCAACGGCACCGGGGCCAACGTCGTGGCGCTCACTTCCCTGGTGCCGCGCTGGGGTGCGATTGTCGCGACGAAGACCTCGCACATCCACAGCGACGAGGGCGGCGCACCCGAGAAGGTCACTGGACTCAAGTTGTTCGTCGTCCCCACTCCGGATGGCAAGCTCACCCCCGACCTGATCGCCACCGAAGCCTGGGGCTGGGGTGACGAACACCGGGCACAGCCGCTCGCGGTGAGCATCACGCAGACCACCGAGCTGGGCACGCTGTACACGCCGGCCGAGGTGAAGGCGATCGCCGACTACGCGCACGCGAACGGCATGGCTCTGCACATGGATGGCGCCCGCATCTGGAACGCGGCCGCAGCCCTCGGCGTGCCGTTCGCGGCATTCACGACGGATGCCGGAGTCGACATCCTGAGCTTCGGGGGAACCAAGAACGGGCTGATCGCTGCCGAAGCGGTCGTCGCGATCGACCCGACGCGAGTCGACGGTCTGATCTTCTTGCGCAAGACGACGATGCAGTTGTCGAGCAAAATGCGCTTCCTGTCGGCTCAACTGTTGGCACTGTTCGAGGGCGGCCTCGGTCTCGGCGCCGCGACCCACGCCAACGCGATGGCCGCACGGCTGCGCGGAGCCCTCGAAGACCTCGCACTACCCGGCCTCAAGTTCAGCCAGCCGACGCAGGCAAACGCCGTATTCGCCGTTCTCGACAACGCGGCAGCCGATCGCATTCGCGAGAAGGTGCGGTTCTACGACTGGGATCGCGCGTCCGGTGAGGTGCGCTGGATGACGGCTTGGGACACCACGGAAGCGGATGTCGACACCTTTGTCGAGGTCATCCGCGCCGAACTGTCCCGCTGACTGCGGCGGCGGCATCCGCATGCCAGGCTAAGGAATGTGACGACCGATCCCCAACGGCCCTGGCTCGACTCCTACGCCCCGGGCGTGCCGCACGAGATCGAGTTGCCGACGACCTCGTTGGCCGACCTGATCGCCGAGTCGGTTGCGCAGTACCCGCAGAATGTGGCCCTCGAGTTTTTCGGACGCACGACGACGTACGCCGAGCTCGGCGATCAGATCGAACGCGCGGCCGAGGGTCTGCGGCGGCTCGGGGTGAAGAAGGGCGACACTGTCGCCATCGTGCTGCCGAACTGCCCGCAGCATGTCGCGGCGTTCTACGCGATCCTTCGGTTGGGCGCGATCGTGATCGAGCACAACCCGCTCTACACCCCGCGTGAACTGCGCCATCAGTTTGAAGATCATGGCGCGAAGGTCGTCATCGCCTGGGACAAAGTGGTCGCGACCATCCAGGCGTTTCCCGCCGACGTCGCGGTCGACCACATCGTGTCGATCGACATGACGCGTGCCATGCCGTTCACCACCCGCGCGTTGCTGCGCCTGCCGATCGCACGTGCCCGGGAAAGTCGCGCAGCGCTGACCACCAAGGTGACGGGCACGACGCCGTGGGAGAAACTGTTCGCCGACGTTCCTCTGGCCCCTGACGTGCCCGGCCCCGTCGTCGGTGACGTTGCCCTCATCCAATACACCTCCGGCACAACCGGGTTTCCCAAGGGTGCGACTCTCAGCCACCTCAACCTCGGCGTCAACGCCGCGCAGGCTCGGGCCTGGGTGCCCGACGTGCCCCGCGGCACCGCGGTCGTGTACGCCGTGCTTCCCCTCTTTCACGCGTACGGCCTCACGCTGTGCCTGACGTTCGCGATGAGCATGGGCG
>JBDTNW010000210.1:0-3935 GCA_039933575.1 Pseudolysinimonas sp.
GGATCGGCCCTTCGGAAACCGCAATCGCTTCGCCGACTTCATCCACGATTCGTCCGGTGAGGTCGGTGAGAGCGACCCGAATGTGGGAAGCGCCAATGTCGACGCCAAGTACGGTGCGCCCGCTCGCAGCGAGAGCGATCTGGGATGACGGCCGCCCGCCCGTTGAAACCGCGTCGCTGACAGCGCCAACCAGACCCAGTCGAATCAGAGCGTCGACGCGCAAACCCACGGTCGATCGGGCGAGCCCGGTGATGGCGGCGAGTTCGGTACGAGTGCGTGGTCGACCGTCGCGCAGGATCTGCAACATGTCCCGCGTGGCTGAAAAGCCCAGCGGGTTCGAGTGCGACGCGTCACTTATGTCGATCATCGGCTCATCCAACCACACCGCCGACCGAAGTACCGCCAGCTAACGACGACGGCATCGGGATGGCACGTTCGACCCTTGTAGGGTGAACGTGCCCAGCTAGGCGAGTGGAGGAGCGTTCGATGGTCGCCGCCCACCTCACCGTCGATCCGCACTCCGTGATCGGTCCCGTCAAGCGGCGTCTCTTCGGTTCATTTGTCGAACATCTCGGTCGCGGCGTCTACAACGGAATCTACGAACCCGCGCACCCGACCGCGGATGCCGAGGGCTTCCGTCAGGATGTGATCGACCTGGTTCGGGAACTCGGAGTCTCGACCGTGCGCTACCCGGGAGGCAACTTCGTCTCGGGATTTCGATGGGAAGACAGCGTCGGACCCGTCGCCGAGCGTCCGCGTCGTCTCGACCTGGCCTGGCACTCGACCGAGACCAACGAGGTCGGGCTCCACGAGTTCGCGGGCTGGCTCGAGAAGATCGACGGCGAGTTGATGCTCGCGCTCAATCTCGGTACTCGCGGCACACTGGCGTCACTCGACCTGCTCGAATACGCCAACATCCGTTCCGGATCGGAACTCGCCGATCGACGCGTCGCGAACGGTCGCGACGAGCCGTTCGGCGTCACGATGTGGTGCCTCGGCAACGAGATGGACGGTCCGTGGCAGCTCGGCCACCGCTCGGCCGACGACTACGGCAAGCTCGCGGGCCGCACCGCGAAGGCGCTGCGCCAACTGGACCCGCGGATCGAACTCGTGGTCTGCGGTTCGTCGAGCGCCCAGATGCCGACCTTCGGCGAGTGGGAACGGGTCGTGCTGAGCCACTGCTACGACGACGTCGACTACATCTCGTGTCACGCCTACTACGAGCCACACGACGGTGACCTCGGCAGTTTCCTCGCCTCGGCGGTCGACATGGACCGCTTCATCGAGACTGTTGTTGAAGTGGCCGATCGGCTGAAGGCTGAACGCGGCAGCGACAAGACGATCGACATCTCCTTCGACGAGTGGAACGTCTGGTACCTCGAGAAGTTCCAGACCGTCAACAAGCTCACGGGAATCGATAACTGGCCGGTCGCGCCGCGCCTGCTCGAAGACGCCTATTCAGTCGCCGATGCGGTCGTGGTCGGCAATCTCTTGATCTCGCTGCTGAAGCACGCAGACCGAGTCACGAGCGCATCGCTGGCTCAGCTCGTCAACGTCATCGCGCCGATCATGACCGAGCCCGGTGGTCCGGCCTGGCGGCAGACGACGTACTTCCCGTTCGCGCTGACGTCGCGGCTTGCCCGCGGGGTCGCGCTCACAGTCAAACTCGAAAGCCCGTTCTACGAGACGGACCGCTACGGCAGTGTCGCGGCTATCGACGCTGTCGCGACGTGGGACAACGAGTCGGGCAGAGCCGCTGTGTTCATCGTGAATCGCTCGCAGACTGACGAAGCGACCGTCACGATCGACGTCGCTGCGCTCGGCTCGATCGACGTGCTCTCGGCGCAGATGATGACCGACAGCGACCCGTCGGCGAGCAACACCCTCGCCAATCCCGATCGCGTGGGCCTCATCCCGAACGACAGCGTGACGATCACGAACGGTCAGGTCACGCTCACCGTGCCGCCGGTGTCGTGGACCGCACTCGAGCTCGGGTCGCCGGCGGTCGGATAGGGACCCGACTGCCCGCGCGGGGGTGTTGAATCGGTGTATGGACTACAGGTATCTGGGTAAGAGCGGGCTCAAAGTTTCCGCACTGTCGCTGGGAACGATGACGTTCGGCGGCTCCGGCAAATTCGCGTTCGTCGGCACGACCGACACCGCGACGGCGCGCAAGCAAGTCGATCAGGCCATCGCGGCGGGGGTGAATCTGATCGACACGGCCGACGTGTACTCGGCGGGCCAGTCGGAAGAGATCGTCGGCGAGATCGTGAAGGGCCGTCGCGACGATTTGCTGATCGCAACCAAGGCGCGGTTCCGCATGAGCGACGGCCCCAACGGGGAAGGCCTGTCGCGTCACCACCTGATTCGCGCCGCCGACGCCAGCCTGAAGCGCCTCGGTACCGACTACATCGACCTCTACCAGGTGCACGAATGGGATGGGCAGACGCCGCTCGAAGAGACCCTCGCGGCGCTCACCCACCTGGTCGACCAGGGCAAGGTGCGCTACGTCGGGGTGTCGAACTACTCGGCCTGGCACGTGATGAAGGCGATCGGCGTTGCCGACAAGCGGGGATTCGCGCCGATCGTCAGCCAGCAGATCCACTACTCGCTGCACGCCCGCGAGGCCGAATACGAGTTGGTGCCGCTCGCTCTCGATCAAGGCATCGGCATCCTGGTCTGGTCGCCCCTCGCGGGTGGACTGTTGTCGGGCAAGTACCGCCGCGGGGTGAAGGCTCCCGCCGGTTCGCGTCTGCTCACCGACTGGAACGAACCTCCGGTTTCCGATGAGAACCACCTCTACGACATCGTGGATGCGTTGGTTGCGATCGCAGACTCGCGTGGCGTTTCAGCCGCGCAGGTCGCGCTCTCCTGGACCCTCGCCCGCCCCGGTATCTCGACCGTGGTGATTGGTGCCCGCACCTCGGAGCAGCTCGCCGACAACCTCGCTGCCGCCGACCTGGTGCTGAGCGCTGACGAGACTGCGCGTCTCGAAGAGGTCAGCCGGCCGCCGCTGCTGTACCCGTACTGGCACCAGGTGGCATCCGCCGGGGAGCGGTTGGGGCACGCAGACCTGTCGCTCCTGGGGCGTCATCTGTCAGAGTGACCCACATGAGAATCCTGCTCGTCGGTGCCGGTGGAGTGGGTGACGCGATCGCGAAGATCGCCGCCCGCCGTGACTTTTTCGAACTCATGGTCGTCAGCGACTACGACGTGTCTCGCGCCGAGCGCACGATCGCCTGGATCACCGCGAAGCACGGCGACCAGGGTGGGCGGTTCGTCGCATCCAAGATTGACGCCTCCGACCCCGAATCTGTCGCCGCGGTCGCCCGCGAACACGGTGCGACTCACGTGATGAACGCGGTCGAGCCGAAGTTCGTGCCGACGATCTTCGCCGGTGCGCTCGCCGCTGGGGCGAACTACCTCGATATGGCGATGAGCCTGTCGGAGCCGCATCCCGAGAACCCGTACTCCGAGACCGGCGTGAAACTCGGTGACGACCAGTTCGAGCAGGCCGGCGACTGGGAGCAAGCCGGGCGCCTCGCGCTCGTCGGCATGGGTGTCGAACCCGGGCTTTCGGACGTCTTCGCCCGCTACGCAGCCGACGAGTTGTTCGGCGAGATCGACGAACTGGGTGTCCGCGACGGCGCGAACCTCGTGGTGCGCGACGAAAACGGTGACGAGATCTTCGCCCCCTCGTTCAGCATCTGGACGACCATCGAAGAGTGCCTCAACCCGCCCGTGATCTGGGAAAAGGACAAGGGCTGGTTCACGACCCCGCCGTTCTCGGAGCCCGAGGTGTTCGTTTTCCCCGACGGCATCGGACCAGTCGAGTGCGTCAACGTCGAGCACGAGGAGGTGCTGTTGATGCCGCGCTGGGTGGATGCCAAGCGCGTCACGTTTAAGTACGGCCTCGGGGATGAGTTCATCGGCGT
>JBDTNW010000211.1:0-3933 GCA_039933575.1 Pseudolysinimonas sp.
CTTGTTCAGCAACGGGATGATGTTCTGCGCCGCAAACAGGTTCTTGTCGTCATTCAAGACGACGAGCTTGTTGGCCGCGATCGACGGGGTCGTCGTGTAGATGTCGGCGACCTGGATGTTGCCGGCAAGCAGGTCGGCGAGCGTTCCCGGTCCGCCGTAGTCGTCGATCGCCTTGAAGGCCCAGTTGCCGAACCCGTAGGTATTGTTCAGTCCTGCACGCCACCGCGGCTCGAACTCGGTGTTGGCGCCGAGCGTGATGTTCGAGGCCAGGGGGGTGAGGTCACCGATCGAGGTCAGGTGGTTCGCTGCGGCGTACTCCGAAGTGACGACCAGGGCGTCCGAGTCCTCACCCGGCGCCGCGGCGGTCACCGCGAGCCCGCGCGACTCGAGCGCGGCAGGGAGCGCCGCCTCGACATCCGCCGGGCTGGTTGCCTTTGCTGCCGGGTCGGCGTACACCAACGCGTTGCCGGAGTAGTCCGGGATGAGGTCGATCGACCCATCCTGAAGCGCCGCGATGAAGGTCTCGCGCGAGCCGATCCCCTTCTCGTAGGTCACGTCGTAGCCCTTGGCTGCGAGCACCTGGCCATAGATCTGGGCGAGCAATTCACTTTCCGGGAATGCCTGGTTGCCGATAGTGATGGCGCCCGCAGCGTTGCTCCCTGAGCTGCTGTCGAGCGGGTTGCCCGCGGTGCAGCCGGCGAGTACGACCACCGCGCCGAGCCCGAGGGCGAGCGCGCCAACGCGGGCGCGCGTCTTGGTGCGTGAAAACATCTTCAATCATCCTTCCGTGACGGGTGTCCGGGTGGCATCGGGCGACCGGGTCGGCCGCCGTGCTGTCATGCCGGTGCTGCTGGTGGTGCGCGTCGCGCCGCGGGACACCCCGCGCGGCGCAACGAGTTTCTGCACGACGGCGAGAACGCCGTCGACGATCAGTGCGAGGGCGGCGACCAGAATCGCGCCGACCACAGCGCGGGTGTAGTCGCGCAACTGGATGCCCTCGATGAGATAGCGACCCAGACCGCCCTGGGCGACGTAGGCGGCAATCGTCGCCGTCGCGATGACCTGCAGTGTCGCCGACCGAAGGCCGCCGATCAGAAGCGGAAGAGCGAGGGGGAGTTCGACCCGCGTCAGAATCTGCCACTCGGTCATGCCGATCGCTCGCGCAGAATCGACAGTTTCGCGATCGACCGCCTCGACGCCGGAGTAGGCGCCGGCCAGAAGCGGGGGAACCGCGAGCACCGCGAGCACCGCGATGACCGGGGTGAGGCTGAGTCCGGCGCCGAAGTTGATGCCGATCAGCACGAACAGAATGAGCACACCGAAGGTCGGGAGCGCACGCGCGGCCCCGGTGATCGCGATCACAGCCGAGCGCCCACGGCCGGTGTGACCGATGAGCAGGCCGAGAGGCACGGCGAGCACGATCGCGATCAGGATGCTGAGCACCGTTATGCCCAGGTGCGCCAGCAGGCGGGCGCCGATTCCGGCATCCCCCGCCCAGTTCGTCGGGTCAAAGATGAACGCGAACGCCTTGAGGAAGAACTCGAGGGCGTTGAGGAATGATGCGACGAGGCTGCGCAGGAAGTTTTCGATGCCGTCGAGCGGACTCATGCGCCCACCCAGTCTCGTTGGGGCGTGCGGAGGGCCGAGGTGCGGACCACCTTGGGGCGGTTCCACGGCATCAGGATCCGGCCGACGATCACCAAGACGGTGTCGAAGACGAGGGCAAGCAGCACCGTGAACACGATTCCGATGACGATTTCGTCGAGGAAGTACTGCTGATAGCCGTTGGTGAAGAGGTAGCCGAGCCCGCCGCTGCCGATCAGGGCCGCGACACTGAGCAACGACACCGTGCTCACCGAGACGACCCGAAGGTTCGCGAGCAGTACCGGGCCGGCGAGGGGAAACTGCACGGTCCAGAAACGCGACACCGACGAGAAGCCCTGCGCCCTCGCCGACTCGAGAACGTCACCCGAGACACTGCCGAAGGCGTCGATCGTGCCACGCAACATCATCGCGATCGCGTAAATGGTGAGCGCGACGACCACATTGGTCTCGTCAAGGATTTTCGTGCCCAGGATCACCGGCAGTACCACGAATAGCGCCAGCGACGGGATCGTGTAGAGGATGCCGAATCCGGTGAGCAGGATGGCGCGGGCGACGCGGGAGCGCGAAGCGAACCAGCCGAGCGGGATGGAGGCTGCGAAACCGACGAGGATCGGGATGCCTGAGAGCCGGGCGTGATCCGCCGTCAGCCCCAGGATCAGACCCAGGTTGTTCCACAGCCAGGTCATCAGTCGTCCCCCGCCTAATCCGTCTTGTTCGAAATGCTGCGTGCTTTCGGGCTGGCGTCGCCGATGGCGAGCTTTCCCCCCGGTGCCTCGATGACGCCGACCGGATAGCCCCCGGCATCCACCAAAACGCGGTCGTCGCCCTGACCTGTGCGCGTACTCACAGTGAGACGACGCTTGCCGCGATCTGACCCCACGAACGAGGCGACGAAATCGTCGGCCGGGTGGGCCAAGATTTCTTCGGGGGTGCCCTTCTGCACGATGCGTCCGCCCTGAGCGAGAATCACAACCTGGTCGCCGAGCAGGAACGCCTCATCGATGTCGTGAGTGACGAACACGATCGTGGTCTCGGTTTCACGTTGGATGCGCAGCACCTCCTGCTGGAGGTCGGAGCGCACGATCGGGTCGACAGCGCCGAACGGCTCGTCCATCAGCAGGATGTTGGGGTCGACCGCGAGAGCGCGCGCCACACCGACACGTTGCTGTTGACCGCCGGAGAGCTCGATCGGAAAACGTTGCGCGAGGGCGCGGTCGAGGCCGACGACATCCATGAGTTCCAACGCGCGCGCGCGTGCCTTCTCACGGGGGACGCCGGTCAGGCGCGGAACTGTCGAGATGTTGTCGACGACCCGTCGGTGGGGCAGCAGCCCGGAGCTCTGCATGACGTACCCGATGCCGCGACGCAGAGCGACCGGAGCGACAGTCTGTACGTCAACCCCGTCGATCTCGACGACACCAGAGGTCGGATCGACCATGCGATTGATCATCCGAAGCAGCGTGGTCTTGCCGGAACCACTCGAGCCGACCAGAACCGTGACCTGGCGAGGCGGGATGACAAGACTGAAATCGTCGACGGCAACGTCATCGCCGAAGCGCTTTGACACTCCACGGAACTCGATCACGCCGACCCCTGTCTTCCCGTGTGTCAACTATTCGTCGCGGAAGGCCATTCCCGATTGGGCCAAATGCCACCGCTGGCCATGGTGCCACCCCACACAGACAACACACCGGGCGTGCATCTGGTTGTCAGCATTTCGTCATTCTTCTTTCCGTGAAGCGCCCTGCGGGAATGCGGTCGCTGTCGATCGGGTTCCACCCCATATGCCCACTGCAACGCTCAACGGAACTGCGATCGCCGAAGCCGCCGAAGCCGACGTGCTCCACATCGAGGGGAACGTGTACTTTCCGCCCTCGTCGGTGAAAACGGAGTTTCTGACAACCTCTCCGACGCCGTACACCTGCCCGTGGAAGGGCGAGTGCCAGTACTTCACAGTCACGGTTGACGGTCAGGCGCTGCCCGACCGGGCGTGGTCGTACCCGCATCCTTACGAGTCCGCGATCCCGCGGGTCGGCAAAGACTTCAGCAACTACGTGGCCTTCTGGAAGGAAGTCCAGGTCTCCTGAGACGACTCGAGCGCTACCCAATCCGTCGAACGCTCCCCAGAACTGGGACGCGTTGGTCGAGCTGGGTAGCGCTCGAAGTCTGACTAGCCCGCGAGTGCGGCGATCTCGGGTGAACCCGGGGCGACCGAGATCCATTCCGGGGTGATCTCCGCGCGCGCCAGCAGATCTTCGGTCTTGCGCCGACGGTTGCGCGGCACGAGGGTCACAACGGTGCCCGCCTTGCCGGCGCGACCGGTGCGGC
>JBDTNW010000212.1:0-3917 GCA_039933575.1 Pseudolysinimonas sp.
CGAAAGTGAACCGGATCGGGTCGAGGTCGCCGGCGAGCGGCGCCTCCCCGGTCAATTTCATGGCGACGAAATACCAGCCGCGATCGACGTAGGACCCGAGTAGGGCCGACACGGCATCCGGAAGCACGAAGTCGTTCTCGGTGAGCCAGGTGCTGAGCGCACCGGCGTCGTCAGCGGCGAGCGTGACCGCGCGGATCGGACCGAGGTTGACGTCGGCCAAAATTTGCGGTGCACCGCCAGCACTTGCCCCGACTCCGCCGCCGTTGACCGTCCAGGGGTCGTAGTCCTCGATACGGGTCGGCGTGGTCACGCGGTCGAGCGCCTCAAAGTCGGCTCGGTCGCCGAGGGTCACCGTTGCGGGAGCCGGGGTCGGAAAAATCAGTCCGGTCTGAGTGTCAGTGGTCAACATCCCGAGCAACAGATCGATCTGCTCAACTCCGCCGGCGCGCGACACGATCGCGTGCTCCTCGTTGACCGTGACCTCGGACCCGGGCGACGGCGCCACACCGCCGCAGGCGCACGCAGCCGCAGGCACCGCGGGTACCGCGGCGAGAAGCACGCCGAGCAGCACGCCGATCACGACGGAAAAGGCTCCCGCCCGACGCCGTCGGGTTGGCGAGCCATCGACTGAGGGGTTCATGATGCCAGGATGCCATCTGCGGCCGCCCGCGCCCAACGTTCGGCGTCGAGGAGGCCATCCAAGGTCATCTCCCCGGGTTCGTGAGCATCGACGACGCGGGCGATCGTGTCGACGATGTCGAGGTAGCCGATTCGCCCGGCGTGGAACGCGTCGACCGCTTGCTCGTTCGCGGCGTTGAATACGGCGGGATAGGTCGCACCCGCCATCCCGACGCGTTTGGCGAGCGCGACCGCGGGAAACGCCTGCTCGTCGAGCGGTTCGAAGGTCCAGGACTGGGCGTGTGACCAGTCGAGCGGCGTGCCAACCCCGGGTACGCGATCGGGCCACGACAACCCCAACGAGATCGGTAACCGCATGTCGGGAGGCGATGCCTGCGCGATCGTCGAGCCGTCGATGAACTCGACCATCGAGTGCACGATCGACTGTGGATGGATGACGACCTCGATGCGCTCGTATGGCACGTCGAACAACAGGTGGGCTTCGATCACTTCAAGCCCCTTATTGACCAGGGTTGCCGAGTTGGTGGTGACAACCCGTCCCATGTTCCAGGTCGGGTGAGCCAGGGCTTCCTCGGGTGTGACGGCGCTCAGCTCGGAGCGACTGCGCCCCCGGAACGGCCCGCCCGACGCTGTCAGCACCAGCCGCCGCACCTCCGACGCCCTGCCCGAGCGCAACGCTTGAGCGATCGCAGAGTGCTCGGAGTCGACCGGCACGATCTGACCGGGCTTCGCGGCGGCACGCACCAGGTCGCCCCCGACGATGAGGCTCTCCTTGTTTGCAAGCGCCAGGATCGCCCCGGTCTCGAGGGCAGCAAGGGTCGCGGCGAGCGCGACCGAACCGGTGATTCCGTTCAGGATGACATCCGCCGGGGTATCGCGGATCAACTGCACGGTCTCGTCAATCCCCAGCGCGAGGCGGCTCATCCCGATCGCTGCGCCCTGTGCCTCGAGCGTGACGCGGTCAGAGCCCGCGGCGAGTCCAACCACCTCAAACAGGTCGGGGTTCGCCGCAATGACCTCGAGCGCCTGGGTTCCGATCGATCCGGTGGAACCGAGGACGAGTACGCGACGCATGCCCCGATGCTAGGGGAGGCGACCGAACGCGAGGGTGATCAGATCGGTCATCTCGGTGGTGGTCGCGGGTCCGGCGATCAGCTTCATGACCGTGATCGTTGTTGTCGCGTTCGCGGCGAACGCAGCACCTCCGTTCGGTGTGGCAACCGCGGCTCCCCCGAGCCCGAGCGGCAGCGCAACGACCGTCACGTTGGGCGATGTGCCGCCGCCATCGCTTCCTTGGCTGCCGGTCATGTCCGGATCGGTGGGCCTGACCTGGACGCCGACGGCGCCACCCGCGCTCGACAGCCCGGAAATGAGCGGGCCGAGATCGCTCCCCGAGAACCCAGCTAGCGCGGCGCTGGCGCTGCCCTCCGCATCCATTGCCCAGGCGCATAGCTGAGTTCCGTCTGCCTTGACTTCGCCCCGGACGACGCCGAGTACCGCGACCCCCGTCGCCGTAGTAATTTCATCGGAAGTCAGCAGCGCGCACGGATCACCGAGCGGTGAAATCTTGGTTGCGCCCTGCACGGCGTCGGTCGAGCCGCCGGGCAGTCCCCCACCCGACGGCGAATCCGTGGGTGACGGCGCGCTAGCACCCTGGCAGCCCGCGAGGAGCGCGACGACAAGAGTCGCAGAGACCAGGAGGGCGGAGTGGATTCGTGTCATGCGAAGCTCCCGGAGGATTCACAATGCCCGATAGTTGCACCAGTCTGTGCGACTGGCGCGAGCCAAGCATCCCACCGTTCGGGGCCTGAGGCCAGACCCTCATGGGCGCTACCCCGCGATCGCCTGAATGTCGATCAGGAAGACCAGCGTGAACCCAGCCAACGGGCTCGTTCCCGAACCTGCCACGCCATAGCCGAGCGCCGGCGGCATCGTCACGAGGACGCGCGAGCCGACCTTCTGGCCGATCAACGCGGCTGCGAAACCATCCACGACGCCGGTCACCGAGAAGGTGGCGGGCGACTTGCTGTAGCTCTCGTCGAAGACCTGACCGTCTTCCCACTTCATGCCCAAGTAGTTCACGGTCACCGAATCGGCGGGGCCAACCACACCACCGTCACCCTGCGTCACCACCGTGAGTTCGAGGTCGGACTTCGGGGCGGTTGCCGGCAGAGTCAACACCGGAGCGGTCGCCGAACCGCCGATCGTCGGCAGGTCGGTCGTCCAGACGGCGGGCGAGAGATCGCTGATCACATCCACGACGAAAACGATCGCATCGTCTGCCCCCAGCCCGAAGTTCGATCCGGCGCTGCCGTACTGGCTCGGTGGAATGACCGCAACGACCCGGCTTCCCGGTCCGACGCACCCAATCGTGCGAGCGAAGCCCTCAGGAAGCACGAGTAGATCGGCGCGCAACTTGGTTGTCGGGTCGCCTGCGTTGTATCCGAGGCTCTCCAGATTCTTGCCCGTGGCGCCGTCGATGAGCGTGTACGCGACCTCGACGTTGGCACCCGTCGCGACCTTCGTGCCACCGTCGATGACAACTGTGCGCTGAGTGGTGTCGACCGTGAGCGGCGCCGTGAAGTTAACTGTCGGCGCGGTGCCGAAGTCGCCCGAGACCGTGACCGCGTCAACTGCGGTGCCACCGCCGGTGTCGCAGACATCGACGTCGGCGACCGAAGTCGTCGTCGGCCTCGGCGTCGGCGATGCGGTCGGTGCCGTGCTGCCCGTGCACCCAGCCAGCACGAAGGCTGCCGTAACGGTGAGGGAGACGATTGAAAGGCTGCGAAGGCGGTGACTGAGTGGACGCACGAGGTCTACCGTATCCGGGCGCGGTTAGGGGATTGCTGTGACCGCCAGGATGTCAACGACGTACACAACGGTGTCGGTACCGAGCACTCCGGCCGTAGGGTCGCCGATTGCGCCGAACCCGTCGATCGGCGGACAGATCACGATCAGCCGGGAGCCGATGGTGCTGCCGATGACGGCGGAGGTGACGCCGGGCACAACCTCGAGCAGCGACCGCGGCGCGTCGCCCCAGGTCTGGTCGAAAACGGCGCCGGTACGCCAGTTAACCGCCTCGAACTGGATGAGGAACTCATCTGTCGCACCCACCACCGCGCCGTCTCCGACGATCAGGGTTGCGACCTGCCGAGTCGTCGGCGGATCTACTGCGGGGATTCCGACTGTCGGCCGACCCGTCGTATCGAAGTCGAGTCGCAGACTGGGGAACCCGTCGGGCGGCGCCTGGGCCGTTCCGTGTGCCTGAAGCGGGATGA
>JBDTNW010000213.1:0-3914 GCA_039933575.1 Pseudolysinimonas sp.
TCTGGAACTTCATGGTGGCCTCCTCAGGCGTCGTTGCGTGACGGGAGCCTACGCCACCGCGAAATCGACGCACGACCTCGACGCGACGACAGTCTTCAACCAGGCAGCTGCGACCACATGGTCGGGGTGTTCCAGGTATCGCTCAAGCGCGGCGGCGTCGACGCAGTCCGACTCGAGAACGGCATCCCAGTTGCCGGGGTTATCGCCGAGGTCGAACGAGACGGTCAACGACTCGAGGCCGTCGACCAACGGCACGAGCGCCTCGAGGCGACTCTTGATGCCCGCAGCATCCGCCGCCTTCTGCTCGGGATCTTCGGCGGCGAGCTTCCACATGACGAGGTGACGGATCACGAGAGCGCCTTTCTGAGTCGTGCGGGATCGACCCGCCAAATGGTGTGCACCCGATCATCCAGCAGCACGACCGGGATTTCTTCGACATACAAGTCGAATAGGACGGCGTCGTCGAGGATCGACTGCTCGTCAAACGCCACCGCCGGAAAGTCGGCGAGAACCTCGGCAATCGTTGCTCGGGCGTCATCGCACAGGTGACAGTCCGGCTTGCTCACGAGCGTGAGACGGGATGCCGACACGGTTCCAGCGTAGGGGCCAGCTACCATGGGGCAGTGCCCGAGGAGACCTCCCCAACCCCGAGCGACCGGCCGATCATCGCCTTCTTCGACGTCGACAACACTCTGATGCGAGGAACGAGCCTGTTCCACCTCGGTCGCGAAGCATGGGCGCGCAAGATCATCGGGTTTCGGCAGATCGCGCCCTTCGCCTGGCAGCAGCGTCGTTTCATTTCGATCGGCGAGAACCTTGAGCACCTCGACACTGCCCGGGATCGCGCCCTCGGCCTCGCCGCAGGTCACTCGGTGGCGGAGATTCAGCAAATCGCTGAGCACATCTGGGAGCACGCCATCAAGAAGCGGCTGTACCCTCGCACGGTCGGTCTCACGCAGGAGCACATCGCGAAGGGCCACGAAGTCTGGCTCGTCTCGGCGACTCCGGTCGAGATCGGCGCCGTCATGGCGAAGCATCTCGGCCTCACCGGGGCGCTCGGAACCGTGGTCGAAGCGGTCGACGGCGTCTACACCGGCAAACTGGTCGGCCACACCCTGCACGCGGAACGCAAGGCCGAAGCCGCCCGCGACCTCGCGATCGCTGCGAAGGCCGACCTCGCCGACTGCTGGGCCTACAGCGACAGTCGCAACGACATCCCGCTGCTCGAGATGGTGGGCAACCCCGTTGTTGTGAATCCGGATGCCACCCTCGCCGCGCACGCGAAAGAGCACGGCTGGCCGATCTTGCGACTCACCCCCAGCAGCATCCGCGATGCGCGGCGTCGCGTACGCAAAGAAGCGAAGCGCGTGCGGACCAAAGCCCGCCGAACTCCGACGCCCTAGGCCCGGAAGGGAACGACCCTACTTCTTGTTGCGACGCTGGTGACGCGTCTTGCGAAGGAGCTTGCGGTGCTTCTTCTTCGCCATGCGCTTGCGGCGCTTCTTAATGACAGAACCCATGTTCACCTCGTCTCGTCGTCAGGGCCATACCGGGCCCTCAACGAGCCGCAGAAATCACAAGTGGCGAGTCTACCCTGCTCGGTTGGCGCGATTTGGCGCGTGCACAACAGTCGGCAGTTCAACCGCGGCCGCCACTGCGGTCTCTGGGATGCGGTAGGAATGCCCGAACCGCACTGCCGGAAGTTCACCGGATCGAACGAGCCGATAGACCGTCATCGACGACACCCGCATCAGCTCGGCCACTTCCGCGACGGTCAGAAAGCGCATGTCTTTCAGTGCGCTACCCATAACCGCTCCTGTGGATGATGTTGCTGATGACAATGTTGCTGATGTTAGGGCTGTTCGTTCGACCGTTCAGGTTACGGCTCCGCGCGCGCCGGTGTCTATGCCCGAACCAGGGGGCATGCCAGAACCAGGGGCGTTAGTCTCCGCGACCCCAACGCGGAAGCTTCTCGACGACTCTCTTCTGAGCGCCTTGCAGCTTCTCTTGGGCGGCATCGAGCGCAACGCGAGCCGAGTGGGCGGCATCAGCCGCGACCCGACCGACGCGGTCGCCGGCTTCGGCTCCGGCCCAGGCGGCGAAGATTGTCGGGCCCGCATCCGGGTCGCCGTCGAGGTCGGCCATCGTGACTGGGGCTCCGCCGAGGAAGGGCGCGAGCCAAGCATCCACTGCTCCGAGCGGGCCTGCACGCAAGGCATAGATGCGGTTGCGACCGTCTTCACGCACTGTCACCAGTTCGGCGTCGCGCAGCTGCGCGAGGTGTTTGGAGACTGTCGGCTGAGTCAGCCCGAGCGCCTCGACGAGATCGCTGACGGTCGCCTCGCGGTCGAGCAGTCGGCGCAGGATGTCACGCCTCGTCGGTTCGGCGAGCACGTCGAAGATGTCGGCCATCTGTTCAGGGTAGCCGCGCGAGTAGCATTTCCCCCTGGCGTTCTGCCGAGCGTTCTGCTGAGCAAGGGGGTCTGATGCGCACGAGGCCTGTGCAGCATGAGTCCTTCTTCGCTCGCGTCATCGATCGGATCAGCGACTTCTCGGCGTCGAGGCCCGCCCGGTTCGCGGTCATCGTCTTCGCAAGCCTGATCGCCGTTTTCACCGCGTTGTTCTCGCTCCCCGCCGCGACCACGTCGGGCCAGCCCGCGCCGTTCGTCGATGCGCTTTTCACGGGCGTTTCGGTCATCTGCGTCACCGGCCTCTCGACGGTCGACATGGCGACGTTCTGGTCGCCGCTCGGCCACCTCTTCGTCTTCGTCGGCGTCGAAATCGGCGGTATCGGAGTCCTGACTCTCGCCTCGATCCTCGGGCTGGTGATCAGCCGTCGCCTCGGTCTGCGGCAGAAGTTGATGGCGGCGAGCGACGCCAATCCGTCGCGCATCCGCAGAGGTCCGATCGCCGAAGGCCAGGCCGTGCGCCTCGGCGAGACCGGCAAACTGCTCGCAACCGTCGCCGTCAGCGTTCTGGTTATTGAAGGAGCGGTCGCGCTGCTGCTCTTCCCGCGGATGCTCATCCAGGGCGTCGACCCGCTGACCGCCGCCTGGCAGTCGATCTACATCTCAGCGATGGCCTTTACCAACACCGGATTCCTTCCCACCGAGCAGGGGCTCGCCGAGTACGGGTCCGACTGGTGGTTCCTGATCGCCCTGATCATCGGGGTCGCCTTTGGGGCGATCGGCTTCCCCGTGATCTACGCGCTGCGCCGCAACCTGTTGCACCCGCGACGCTGGTCATTGCACGTGAAGCTCACCCTCGTCACTTTCACCCTGCTGACCCTCGGCGGCGCGGTCGCGTACTTCGTGCTCGAGTTTCGCAACCCCGCAACGATGGCCGATATGGATGTCGGGCAGCGCATCCTGCAAAGCCTCTTTCTCTCGCAGATGGCGAGATCGGGTGGGTTCTCTACCCTCGACATCAGCCACCTCGACGGCTCGAGCCTGCTCGTCACCGACATGTTGATGTTCATCGGCGGCGGGTCAGCATCCACCGCCGGTGGGATCAAAGTCACCACGCTTGCCGTGCTGTTTCTCGCCGCCTTCGCCGAAGCCAAAGGTGTCGACGACATGGAAGCGTACGAACGACGAATCCCGCAGGATGTTCTGCGCCTGAGTGTGAGCGTCGTGCTGTGGGGCGCGACGACCGTTGCGGGGGCGACCATCCTCATCCTGCTGATCACCGACAACCAGCCCCTCGACTACGTGCTGTTCGACGTGATCAGCGCCTTCGCCACCTGCGGGCTTTCGACGGGCTTCACCGCACACGCCTCGGACGGCGCACAGTACGTGCTCGCCGCCACCATGTTTCTCGGGCGCATTGGTACCGTGACACTCGCCGCGGCACTCGCGGCGAGCACCCGTCGGCAGTTGTTCCGGCGGCCAGAGGAGAGGCCGATCGTTGGTTGA